>NZ_JBHXML010000101.1:0-28974 GCF_042720345.1 Kitasatospora sp. NPDC058478
GCCGCCAGGCCGGCCACCGTCGGCGCCTCGAAGAGCGCGCGCAGCCCGACCTCGGCCCCCAGGGCCGAACGGACGCGGGAGACCAGTCGGGTGGCCAGCAGCGAGTGCCCGCCCAGGTCGAAGAAGTCGTCGTCGACACCTACCTGGCCCCGGCCCAGCACCTCCGCGAACAGCTCGCACAGGATCTGCTCCTGCGGCGTCCGCGCCGCCCGACCAAACCCGACGACGCCCGCATCCGGCACCGGCAGCGCCGCCCGGTCCAACTTCCCGTTCGGCGTCAACGGCAGCGCCGCCAACACCACGAACACCGACGGCACCAGGTAGTCCGGCAGCCGCTCGCGCAGGTACGACGCCAGCACCGCCGGGCGAGCGTCGGCGCCGGGGCGCGGGGCCACGTAGCCGACGAGCCGGTCGCCGTCGGTGAGGACGGCGGCCTGGGCGACGGCGGGGTGGGCGGTCAGGGCCGCCTCGATCTCGCCGGGCTCGACCCGGAAGCCGTGCACCTTCACCTGCTGGTCCGCCCGGCCGAGGTACTCCAACTCGCCGTCGGTCCGGCGGCGCACCACGTCCCCGGTGCGGTACATCCGGCTGCCCGCCTCGAACGGGCAGGCGACGAACCGACCCGCCGTCAGGCCCGGCCGGTTCAGGTAGCCGCGCGCCAGACCCGGCCCCGCGACGTACAGCTCCCCCGCGACGCCCGGCGGCACCAGGCGCAGCCCCTCGTCCAGCACGTACACCCGGAAGCCCGCGACCGGCCGGCCGATCGGCGGCACGCCCGCCCCCGGGGACAGCGGGGCGCTCATCGTCGCGCACACCGTCGTCTCCGTCGGCCCGTACGCGTTGACCATCCGCCGCCCCGGCGCCCAGCGCGCCACCAGCTCCGGCGGGCACGCCTCACCCGCCACCACCAGGGTGCCGGCCGTGACATCGGTGCTGTCCAGCGCGGCCAGGGCCGAGGGCGGCAGAGTCACATGGGTGACGTCGAGCCGGCGGCCCGTCAGGGCCTCCAGCGGGGCCCCGGACGGGGCGAGCACGAGGGTGGCGCCGGTCAGCAGGGCGCTGCACAGGTCCCAGAACGACGCGTCGAAGCTGGGCGAGGCGAACTGGAGGACGCGGCTGCCCGGCGACACGCCGAGCCGCTCGACCTGCGCCGCCACCAGACCCGACACCCCGCCGTGGCTCACCACCACGCCCTTGGGGCGACCGGTCGAACCCGAGGTGTAGATCACGTACGCCGGATGCCGGATGTCGAGGGCGACCTCAGGATCGGTGTCCGGCCAGGCGGACGCCTCGCACACCTCGCACGCCTCGGCGACCAGCGCCGGATCGTCGACCACCAGTACCGGGCGGGCGTCCTCCAGCATGTACGCGATCCGCGCCGCCGGGTACGACGGGTCCACCGGCAGGTACGCGGCACCGGCCTTCAGGACACCCAGCACGGCCACCACCGACTCCACCGAACGCGGCAGCGCCACCGCCACGACCTGCTCCGGCCCTACCCCACGGGCGATCAGCACATGCGCGAACCGGTCGGCCCGGACATCAAGTTGACGATATGTCACCTCTACCGTCCCGTCGGTCAGCGCGAGCGCGTCCGGCGTCGCCGCCACCTGCGCCGCGAACGCCTCCGGCAGGCTCACCCCGGCCGCCCGTGGCTCGACGGCGGGCAGCAGCTCGCGGCGCTCCTCGGCCGACAGCAGCTCGATCGCACCGATCGGCCGGTCCGGATCGGCGGCGACCGCCGCCAGCAGCCTGGTCCAGCGGGCGACCAGGGCCTCGACCGTCGAACGGTCGAACAGGTCGGTGCTGTACTCGACCGCACCGGTCAGCCCGGCCGGCGTGCCGTCGGGCCCGCGGTTCTCCGCGAGGCCGAAGGTCAGGTCGACCCGCGAGGTCCCGGTCGGCACCGGCACCCCGGAGACCGTCAGCCCGGGCAGCTCGAAGTCGCCCATCGGCGCGTTCTGCAGGGCCAGTACGGTCTGGAAGAGCGGGTGGAGCGACATCGACCGGGACGGGTTCAGCGCCTCCACCAGGTGCTCGAACGGCACGTCCTGGTGCGCGAAGGCCGACAGCGTCGTCTCCCGCACCCGGCCCAGCAGTTCGAGGAAGCTCGGGTCCCCGCTCGTGTCGGTGCGCAGCACCAGCGCGTTGACGAAGAACCCGACCAACTCGTCCAGCGCCTCGTCGGTGCGCCCCGCGATCGGGCTGCCGATCGGGATGTCCGTCCCCGCGCCCAGCCGCGTGTACAGCGCCGCCAGGCCCGCCTGGAGCACCATGAACAGACTGCTCCCGGACCGCCGGGCCAACTCGGCCAGCCCCGCGTGCAGTTCGGCGGGCAGCCGGATGTCCAGCAGGTCGCCGCCGTAGGTCATGACCGCCGGCCTGGGCCGGTCGACGGGCAGCGCGAGCTGCTCGGGAAGCCCGGCGAGCGCTTGGCTCCAGTAGCCGACCTGGCGGGCGAACGCGCTGTCCGCGTCGGACTCCTCGCCGAGGATCTCGTGCTGCCACACGGTGTAGTCCGCGTAGCTCACCGGCAGCGGCGCCCAGCCCGGGGCGTCGCCGCGCCGGCGGGCGGTGTACGCGGTCGCGAGGTCGCGGGAGAGCGGGCTCATCGACCAGCCGTCGCCGGCGATGTGGTGCAGGACGACGAGCAGGACGTGCTCGTCGGGGGCGAGCGTGAACAGCTGCGCCCGGACGGGCAGGTCCGCCGTCAGGTCGAAGGCGCGCACCGCCGCCTCGCTCAGCAGCCCCGGCAGCTCCGACTCGCCGGCCCGGCGCACCGGGATCCGGATGGTGGCCTCCGCGGCGCTCAGCACGCGCTGACGCGGGACGCCCTCGGTGTGCGGGAACACCGTGCGCAGGCTCTCGTGCCGCGCCACCACGTCCGTCAGCGCCGCTCCCAGCGCCTCCTGGTCGAGGTCGCCGGTCAGCCGCAGTGCCAGCGGCATGTGGTAGGTCGCGCTGGGCGCCCCGAACTGGTGCAGGAACCACAGGCGGCGCTGGGCGAAGGACAGCGGCAGCGGTTCCCGGCGCGGCCGGGGCACCAGCGCCTGCCGTGCGGTGGCGGCGTCGTGCAGGCCGGCCGCGAGCCCGGCCGGTGTCGGGGTCCGGAACAGGCTGCGCAGCTCCAGCTCGACCCCGAGGGTCGCCCGGACCCGGGAGACCAGTCGGGTGGCGAGCAGCGAGTGCCCGCCCAGGTCGAAGAAGTCGTCGTCGACCCCGACCTGGCCCCGGCCCAGCACCTCCGCGAACAGCTCGCACAGGATCTGCTCCTGCGGCGTCCGCGCCGCCCGACCGAACCCGACGACGCCCGCATCCGGCACCGGCAGCGCCGCCCGGTCCAACTTCCCGTTCGGCGTCAACGGCAGCGCCGCCAACACCACGAACACCGACGGCACCAGGTAGTCCGGCAGCCGCTCGCGCAGGTACGACGCCAGCACCGGCGCCGTGGTCCCGCTCTCGGCCGCGGGTACGACGTAGGCGACGATCCTGGTGTCGCCCGGCCGGTCCTCGCGGGCGAGCACCGCGACCTGGGCCACGCCGGGGTGGGCGGCCAGCTCGGCCTCGATCTCGCCGGGCTCGACCCGGAAGCCGCGCACCTTCACCTGGTGGTCCGCCCGGCCGGCGAACTCCAGCTCCCTGTCGGCGCGCCAGCGCACCAGGTCCCCGGTGCGGTACATCCGGCTGCCCGCCGGCCCGAACGGGTCGGCGACGAAGCGCCCGGCCGTCAGGCCCGGCCGGTTCAGGTAGCCGCGGGCCAGCCCGGCCCCGGCCAGGTACAGCTCGCCCGTGACGCCGGGGGCGACCGGGCGCAGGGCCGCATCCAGCACGTACGCCCGGCTGTTGGCGATCGGGCGGCCGATCGGCACCGGCAGCGGGCAGTCGGCGGGGTTGGCCGGCAGCGGGAAGGCGGTGATCACGTGGGTCTCGGCCGGGCCGTAGTGGTTGTGCAGCACCCGGCCGGGCCCGCGGGCCTGGAGGCGCCGCAGGCCGCCGCCCAGGCGCATCGGCTCGCCGGCCTGCGCGATCAGCCGCAGGTCCGGCAGGTCCCGCCCGTGTTCCTCGGCCGCCTCCGCCAGTGCCTCGATCACCAGGTTGGGGGCGAAGAGCTCCGCCACCCGGTGCTGTTCCAGCCACCGGGCGAGGAGTTCGGCACTGCGGCGCTGCTCGTCGGTCGGCACCACCAGGGTCTTGCCGAACAGCAGCGCGGAGAGCATCTCCTGCACCGAGACGTCGAAGCTGAGCGCGGTGAACTGCGCGGTGCGCGTGCCCGTCCCGCCGCCGACGGCGCGGTGGTGCCAGTGCAGCAGGTTCGTCAGGGCGCCGGAGGGCATCACCACGCCCTTGGGCCGGCCGGTCGAGCCGGACGTGTAGATGACGTACGCCGGGTGCCGGGCGTCCGGTGCGACCAGCGGGTCGGTGTCCGGGTACGTCCCGTGCGCGTCGACGGCCGCGAGGTCGTCGAGCACCACGGCCGGCCGGGCGTCCTCCACCATGTACGCGATCCGGGCGGCCGGGTAGTCCGGGTCGACCGGCAGGTACGCGGCGCCGGTCTTGAGCACCGCGAGGACGGCCACCACCAGCTCCGCCGAGCGCGGCAGGCACAGGGCGACGATCTGCTCCGGCCCCACCCCGCGCCCGATGAGCGCGTGGGCCAGCCGGTTGGCGCGGGCGTTCAGCTCCCGGTAGGTGAGCACGGTGTCCTCGAACACCACCGCCTCGGCCTCCGGGGTGGCCCTGGCCTGCGCCTCGAACAGCGCGGCCGGGCCGGTGCCGGGGTACGGGCACCCGGTGTCGTTGCGCCCGGCCAGCAGTTCGTGCCGTTCCTCGGCGGTGAGGACGTCGATCCGGCTCAGCGGCCGGTCCGGCTCGGCCGCCGCCGCCGCGAGCAGCCGCAGCCAGCGGGCGAGCAGGGCCTCCACCGTGGCCCGGTCGAACAGGTCGGTGGCGTACTCGACGTGGCCGATGATGCCCTCCGGCGCCCCGCCGGTGCCGCCGCGCTCCAGCAGGTGGAAGGAGAGGTCGAACATCGCGGTGGGCGACTGCAACAGCACGAGCTCGGTGGCCAGGCCGGGCAGCTCGAAGGCGGAGCGCGGCGCGTTCTGCAGCGCGAGCAGCACCTGGAACAGCGGCTGACGGGCCGACGACCGGGCCGGGTTGAGGGCCTCGACCAGGTGGTCGAACGGCAGCTCCTGATGGGCGTACGCGGCCAGCGCGGTGTCCCGGACGCGGCCGAGCAGCTCGGCGAAGGTCGGGTCCCCGCTCGTGTCGGTGCGCAGCACCAGCGTGTTGACGAAGAACCCGACCAGCTCGTCCAGCGCCTGGTCCGTCCGGCCCGCGATCAGGCTCCCGACCGGGATGTCCTCGCCCGCGCCCAGCTTGCTGAGCAGGGCCGAGAACCCCGCCTGGAGCACCATGAACACGCTCGCGCCGCGCTCACGGCCCAGGCGGACCAGCGCCTCGTGCAGTTCGGCGTCCAGCTCGACGGGGAGGTGTCCGCCCCGGCTGGAGACGGTGGTGGGGCGGGGCCGGTCGGCGGGCAGCCGGATCTGCTCCGGCAGGCCGGCCAGCTGCCCGGTCCAGTAGTCCGCCTGCCGGGCGAACAGGCTCTCCGGGTCGGTGCGGTCCCCGAGCAGCCGGTCGTGCCACAGGGTGTAGTCGGCGTACTGCACCGGCAGGTCCGCCCAGGCCGGTTCCTCGCCGCGCAGCCGCGCCGCGTACGCGGTGGACAGGTCGGCGGACACCAGGCCCAGCGACCAGGCGTCGCCCGCGATGTGGTGGATCACCACCAGCAGCACGTACGCGTCCGCCGCCAGTTCGAACAGCTCGGCGCGCACGGGCGCTTCGGCCGCCAGGTCGAATCCGCGGCCCACGGCCTCGGTCAGGGCCTGGGGCAGGCCCGCCTCGTCGGTCAAGGTGACGGACAGGCGCGGCCGGGCCGTCTCGGCGTCCAGGACCTGCTGGTACGGCACGCCGTCGATCTGGGGGAAGGCCGTGCGCAGGCTCTCGTGGCGGGCGACGACGTCCCCGAGCGCGGCCCGCAGCGCGTCCTGGTCCAGGTCGCCGGTCAGGCGCCAGGCCAGCGGGATGTGGTACATCGCGCTGGCGCCCTCCAGTTGGTCGACGAACCACAGCCGCCGCTGCGCGTACGACAGCGGTACGCGGTCGGGCCGCTCCGCGCGGCCCAGGGCGAGCCGTGCCCGGTCGGCCCCGCCCAGGCCGGCGGCCAGGCCGGCCACCGTCGGGGTCTCGAACAGGCTGCGCAGCTCCAGCTCCACGCCCAGGGTCGCGCGGACGCGGGCCACCAGCCGGGTGGCGAGCAGGGAGTGCCCGCCGAGGGCGAAGAAGTCGTCGTCGGCGCCGACCTGGGACACCCCCAGCACCTCCGCGAACAGTCCGGCGAGGACGTGTTCCTGCGGGGTGTGCGGAGCCCGGCCGGCCGGGGCGCCGGTGGTGTCGGGCTCGGGCAGGGCGCGCCGGTCGAGCTTGCCGTTGCCGGTCAGCGGCAGCGCGTCGAGGGCGACGTACGCGGCCGGCACCATGTGGTCCGGCAGCCGCTCGCGCAGGTGGGCGCGGAGCTCGTCCGGCTCGACGGCCGCCCCGGCCACGGGCACCAGGTAGGCGACCAGCCGGGTGTCGTCGGCGCGGTCCTGCCGGGCGATCACCGCGACCTGGCGGATCCGCGGGTGCTGGGCGAGGGCCGCCTCGATCTCGCCGAGCTCGATCCGGAAGCCGCGCACCTTGACCTGGTCGTCCGCCCGGCCCGCGTACTCCAGCGCGCTGTCCGCGCGCCGGCGCACGAGGTCGCCGCTGCGGTACATCCGGCTGCCCGCCGGCCCGTACGGGTCGGCGACGAAGCGCCCGGCGGTCAGGCCCGGCCGGTTCAGGTAGCCGCGGGCCAGCCCGGCGCCGGCCACGTACAGCTCGCCGACGACGCCGGGGGGCACCGGCTGGAGGTACGCGTCGAGCACGTGGGCGCGCAGGTCGGGGATCGCGGTGCCGATGACGCTCGCCGGGGCGGCGGAGTGCGCGCCGTCCAGTTCCGCGTAGGTGACGTGCACGGTGGTCTCGGTGATGCCGTACATGTTGACCAGCCGCGGCGCGTCGTCCGGGTGCCGCTCGAACCAGGGCGCCAGGCGGGCGGGTTCCAGGGCCTCGCCGCCGAACACGACGGTCCGCAGGGAGAGTTCGCGCGGGTGCTCGGCGTCGGCCTGCATCAGCTGGTAGAAGGCGGACGGCGTCTGGTTGAGCACCGTCACCCGCTCGCGGGCGAGGAGCTCCAGGAACCGCTCCGGTGCGCGGGTGACGTCGAACGGCACCACGACCAGTCGGCCGCCGTGCAGCAGCGGGCCCCAGATCTCCCACACCGAGAAGTCGAAGGCGTAGGAGTGGAAGAGCGTCCAGACGTCCTCGGCGGAGAAGTCGAACCAGTGCCGGGTGGCGTCGAACAACCGCACCACGTTGCGGTGCGGGACCACCACGCCCTTGGGCTTCCCGGTGGACCCGGAGGTGTAGATGACGTAGGCGGCGCTGTCGGGTGCGACGGCGACCGCGGGGTCCGTGTCCGGCAGGCCGTCCAGCTCGGCGGTGTCCAGCAGGAGCCGGTCGACGCCGTCCGCGCCCGGCAGGTCGCCGCTGCGGCGGTCCGTCAGGAGCAGCGCGGGCCGGGCGTCATCGAGCAGGTGGGCGATCCGGGCTGCCGGGTAGTCCGGGTCGACCGGCAGGTACGCGGCGCCGGTCTTGAGCACGGCGAGGACGGCCACCACCAGCTCGGCCGAGCGCGGCAGCGCCAGTGCCACCAGTTGCTCCGGCCCCACCCCGCGCCCGATGAGCGCGTGGGCCAGCCGGTTGGCCCGGGCGTTCAGCTCGCCGTACGTCAGCGCGGCCTCGCCGCACACCACCGCGACCGCGTCCGGCCGCTCCCGCGCCTGGGCCTCGAACAGCGCGGACAGCCCGGTGGTCTCGGCCGTCGTCGCGGGGACCGGTCCCGCCGGCAGCAGTGCGTGCCGCTCCTCGGCGGAGAGCAGGTCGAGCCGGCTGAGCCGTCGCCGGGGGTCGGCGACCGCCGCCGTGAGCAGGCGCACCCAGCGCGCGATCACCGTCTCGACGGTCGCCCGGTCGTACAGGTCGCAGGCGTACTCGACGAATCCGTCGATCCCCTCGGGGGCGCCGTCCTCGGAATGCCGTTCGGACATCGAGAAGATCAGGTCGAGCTTGGAGGTGGTCGTGGTCAGTTTGACCTCGCCGGTCTCCAGCCCGGGCGGGGTGAAGTCGGCCCGCGGGGCGTTCTGGAGCACCAGCATGACCTGGAACAGGGGGTGGTGCGACAGTGACCGGGCCGGGTTGAGGGCCTCGACCAGGTACTCGAACGGCAGCTCCTGGTGGGCGTAGCCGGCCAGCGCGGTGTCCCGGACGCGGCCGAGCAGTTCGGCGAAGGTCGGGTCCCCGCTCGTGTCGGTGCGCAGCACCAGCGTGTTGACGAAGAACCCGACCAGCTCGTCCAGCGCCTGGTCCGTCCGGCCCGCGATCAGGCTCCCGACCGGGATGTCCTCACCCGCGCCCAGCTTGCTGAGCAGGGCCGAGAGCCCTGCCTGGAGCACCATGAAGAGGCTGGTGCCGTGCGCGCGGGCGAGTTCGCGCAGGCCCTGGTGCAGCTGCGCGTCCAGTCCGGTGCGCACGAAGTCGCCCCGGTGCGAGGCCATCGCGGGGCGGGGCCGGTCGGTGGGCAGCTGGAGCTGCTCCGGCAGGCCGGCCAGTTGCCCGGTCCAGTAGTCCGCCTGCCGGGCGAACAGGCTGTCCCGGTCGGCGGCGTCGCCCAGCAGTTCGTGCTGCCACAGCGTGTAGTCGGCGTACTGGACGGCCAGCGCCTCCCAGGACGGCTCCTCGCCCCGGCGGCGCGCCGCGTAGGCGGCGGTGAGGTTCTGCGCCAGCGGGCCGAGCGACCAGCCGTCGCCCGCGATGTGGTGGACCACCAGCAGCAGGACGTGCTCGTCCGGCGCCAGTTCGAACAGTTCGGTGTGCAGCGGCAGGTCGGTGCTCAGGTCGAACCGGCAGGCCAGCGCCGTGGCCAGGGCCGCGTCCAGCTCCGCTTCGGTGGTGCGGCGCTGGTGCAGCCGGGGGCGGGCCGCCACGACGTCCAGCACCTGCTGGTACGGCACGCCGTCCACGGCCGGGAAGAGTGTGCGCAGGCTCTCGTGCCGGGCCACCACGTCCGCCAGCGCGGCCGTCAGCGCCTCGCGGTCGAGCGGTCCGGTCAGCCGCCAGGCCAGCGGGATGTTGTAGTTGGCGCTGGCGCCCTCCAGCTGGTGCAGGAACCACAGCCGGCGCTGGGCGAACGACAGCGGGGTCTTCTCCGGGCGCGGGTAGGGCGCCAGGGCCAGCTGGGCGCGGCGGGCGCCGGCGAGGGCGGCGGCCAGCGCGGCCGGGGTCGGGGACTCGAACAGGGTGCGTAGCTCCAGCTCGACCCCGAGGGTCGCGCGGACCCGGGCGGCCAGCCGGGTGGCGAGCAGCGAGTGCCCGCCGAGGTCGAAGAAGCTGTCCTCGACGCCGGCCTCGGCCACCCCGAGGACCTCGGCGAACAGCTCGCAGAGGATCTGCTCCTGCGGGGTGCGCGGCGCGCGGCCGGCTCCCGCTCCCGCCGAGACGAGTTCCGGTGCGGGCAGCGCCCGGCGGTCCAGTTTCCCGTTGGTGGTCAGCGGCAGCGCGTCCAGCTCGACGAACGCCGAGGGCACCATGTACTCCGGCAGCCGCTCGCGCAGGTACGCGCGCAGCTCGGCCGAGCGCGGGGCCGCGTCGGCCGCGGGCACCAGGTACCCGACCAGCCGGGTGTCGTCGGCGCGGTCCTGCCGGGCGAGGACGGCGGCCTGGGCGACGCCGGGGTGTGCGGCCAGGGCCGCCTCGATCTCGCCGAGCTCGATCCGGAAGCCGCGCACCTTCACCTGCTGGTCGGCCCGGCCGACGAAGCTCAGGCTTCCGTCCACAGCCCGGCGCACCACGTCGCCGCTGCGGTACATCCGGCTGCCCGCCGACCCGTACGGGTCGGCGACGAAGCGCCCGGCGGTCAGGCCGGGCCGGTTCAGGTAGCCGCGCGCCAGACCGGCGCCCGCCACGTACAGCTCGCCGGCCACGCCCGGGGCCACCGGCCGCAGGTGGGGGTCCAACACGTAGGCGCGCAGGTCGGGGATGGCGGCGCCGACCACGCTGGCCGCCCCCGCGGTCGCGGCCGAGCGGTCGAGCGCGGCGTAGGTGACGTGCACGGTGGTCTCGGTGATGCCGTACATGTTGACCAGCCGCGGCGCGTCGTCCGGGTGCCGTTCGTACCAGGGCGCCAGCCGGGCGGGCTCCAGGGCCTCGCCGCCGAACACGACGGTCCGCAGGGCGAGTTCGCGCGGGTGCTCGGCGTCGGCCTGCATCAGCTGGTAGAAGGCGGACGGCGTCTGGTTGAGCACCGTCACCCGCTCGCGGGCGAGGAGCTCCAGGAACCGGCCGGGCGAGCGGCTGGTCTCGTGGTCCACGACCACCAGCCGGCCGCCGTACAGCAGCGGGCCCCACAGCTCCCAGACCGAGAAGTCGAAGGCGTAGGAGTGGAAGAGCGTCCAGACGTCCTCGGCGGAGAAGTCGAACAGCGCCCGCGTGGTGCCGAACAGCCGCACCACGTTGCGGTGCGGGACCACCACGCCCTTGGGCTTCCCGGTGGAGCCCGAGGTGTAGATGACGTACGCCGGGTGACCGGGATCGACGGCGACGGCGGGGTCCGTGTCCGGCAGGCCGTCCAGGTCGGCGGTGTCCAGCAGGAGCCGGTCCACGGACTCCGCGCCGGGCAGGTCACCGATCTGACGAGTCGTCAACAGCAGCGCGGGGCGGGCGTCCTGGAGCAGGTAGGAGATCCGGGCCGCCGGGTACTGCGGGTCCACCGGCAGGTACGCGGCGCCGGCCTTGAGGACGGCCAGGACGGCGACCACCAGCTCGGCCGAGCGCGGCAGCGCCAGGGCGACGAGCTGCTCCGGCCCCACGCCCCGGCCGATCAGCGCGTGCGCGAGCCGGTTGGCCCGGGCGTTCAGCTCGCCGTACGTCAGCGCGGCCTCGCCGCACACCACCGCGACCGCCGCCGGGTCGGCCCGTACCCGCTCCTCGACGAGCGCGGTGATGGTGCTCTGCGGAGTGTCGTCCTCGGCACCCGCCGCGGACGGCAGCAGTTCGCGCAGCTCGTCCGGCGACAGCACGTCGATCCGGCCGATCCGGCGGCCCGGGTCGGCGGCCACGGCCCGCAGCAGGCGCAGCCAGCGCTCGACGAGGTCCGCCGCGGTGGCCTCGTCGAAGAGGTCGGTGCTGTACTCCAGCACTCCCGACAGGCCGTCCTCGCCGGGCCGTTCGGTCAGGATGAAGGTCAGGTCGCACTTGGCCGTACCGGTGTGCACCAGATCGGTCGTCACCCGCAGCCCCGGCAGGTCGAAGGTGCCCGTGGGCGCGTTCTGCAGGGCGAGCATGGTCTGGAAGAGCGGGTGGTGGGCGAGCGACCTGGTCGGGTTCACCGCCTCCACCAGCTGCTCGAACGGCAGGTCCTGGTGGGCGTACGCGACCAGCGCGCCGGCCCGGACCCGGCCCAGCAGTTCGGTGAAGGTCGGGTCGCCGGTCAGGTCGGTGCGCAGCACCAGCGTGTTGACGAAGAAGCCGACCAGCTCGTCCACGGCCTCGTCGGTGCGCCCGGCGATCGGGGTGCCGATCGGTACGTCGGTGCCGGCACCGAGCTTGCCGAGCAGGGCGGCCAGCCCGGCCTGGAGCACCATGAACAGGCTGGCGCCGCCGCCCCGGGCGAGCTCGCGCAGGCCCTGGTGCAGTTCGGCGTCGAGCCGGACCGGCAGTTGCGCTCCCCGGAAGGACATCGCGGCCGGCCTGGGCCGGTCGAAGGGCAGCTCGGTCTGTTCCGGCAGCCCCGCGAGCCGCTGCGACCAGGAGGCGAGCTGCCGGCTCTGGAGGCTGTCCGGGTCGCTCTCCGCGCCGAGCAGCTCCCGCTGCCACAGGGTGTAGTCGGCGTACTGGACGGGCAGTCGGGCCCACTCGGGCTTCCCGCCCGCCGCCCGTGCGGCGTACGCGGCGGTCAGGTCCCGCGCCAGCGGGCCCATCGACCAGCCGTCGCCCGCGATGTGGTGCACCACCAGCAGCAGCGCGTGCTCGTCCGCGCCCAGCTCGAACAGCTCGGTGCGCAGCGGGGGCTGGGCCGCCAGGTCGAAGCCGTGCCGGGCCGCCTCCGCCAGCCGCTGCGGCAGGTCGCCCGCGGCGACCGCGGTGACGCGCAGCCGGGGCCGGGCGGCGTCGGGGTCCAGCACCCGCTGGCACGGCTCGCCGTCGACCACCGGGAAGACGGTGCGCAGGCTTTCGTGCCGCTCGACGACGTCGGCCAGTGCGGCTTCCAGGGCCCGCCGGTCGAGGTGCCCGGACAGGCGCAGGGCCAGCGGCACGTTGTAGGTGGCGCCGGGCCCCTCCATGCTGTGCAGGAACCACAGTCGGCGCTGCGCGAAGGACAGCGGCACCGTGTCGGGCCGCTCGCGTCGCGACAGCGCGGGCCGCGCCCGGCCGGCCCGGTCCACGGCCGCCGCCAGGCCCGCGACGGTCGGCGCGTCGAACAGGTCGGCCAGGGCCAGCTCCACGCCGAGCACCGAGCGGGCCCGGGCGATCAGCCGGGTGGCCAGCAGCGAGTGCCCGCCGAGGTCGAAGAAACTGTCGTCCGCGCCGACCCCGGACACGCCGAGGACGTCGGCGAAGAGGCCGGCGAGCACCTGCTCGGCCGCGCTGCGCGGGGCCCGTCCGGCGGTGACCGGCGCCGGGCCGGGGGCCGGGAGCGCCTGGCGGTCGAGCTTGCCGGTGGGCGTCAGCGGGAGCCCGTCCAGCAGCACGAACGCGCCGGGCACCAGGTGCTCCGGCAGCCGTTCGCGCAGGTGGGCGCGGAGCCCGTCCGGCTCGACCTGCTCCCCGGCGGTCGGGACGACGTAGGCGACCAGCCGGGGCTCGTCGTCGGTCCGGGCCACCACGGCGCTCCGCGCGACCCGGGGGTGGGTGGCGAGCGCGGCCTCGATCTCGCCCGGCTCGATCCGGAAGCCCCGGATCTTCACCTGGTCGTCCGCCCGACCGAGGAACTCCAGGTGGGCGTCCGCGCCCCACCGCACCCGGTCGCCGGTGCGGTACATGCGGGCGCCGGCCGGTCCGTACGGGTCGGCGACGAACCGCCCGGCGGTCAGGCCGGGCCGGTCGAGGTAGCCGCGGGCGAGGCCCGCACCGGCGATGTACAGCTCGCCCGGCACCCCGGCGGGCACCGGCCGCAGCGCGGTGTCCAGCACGTACAGCCGGGCGCCCGCGACGGGGCGGCCGATCACCGGGCGCGGGCTCGACGCCGCCGGCGCGACGGCCGCGTCGACGGTGCACTCGGACGGCCCGTAGAAGTTGAAGCAGGCCACGCCGTCGGCGTCCCGCAGCTGCGCCCACAGCTGCTCGGGGACGGCCTCGCCGCCCGCCACGAGCACCGCCGGGCGGTGTTCCGCGTCGCCCAGCAGGCCGTGCGCGAGCAGGAGGTGCAGATAGGACGGGGTGGCGTTGACGAAGTCGATCCGGTGCCGCACGGCGTAGTCGACGAAGGC
The DNA here is from genome assembly GCF_042720345.1 of Kitasatospora sp. NPDC058478. Lineage (NCBI taxonomy): Bacteria > Bacillati > Actinomycetota > Actinomycetes > Kitasatosporales > Streptomycetaceae > Kitasatospora > Kitasatospora sp. NPDC058478. The sequence continues at coordinate 13,632 of NZ_JBHXML010000101.1, forward strand.
GTCCGGGTCCGCCCAGGTGTCCAGGCCGGGGATGTGCAGCTGGTGTCCGGCGAAGAGGCCGAAGAGCTGGTCCCAGGAGGCGTCGAACGCCGCCGAGGTGGTCAGGGTCACCCGGGCACCGTCCCCGAGCAGCGGCTGGAACAGCTCCCGCCACTGGTGGACGAAGAGGTGCGCCAGGGCGCCGTGTGTCGACGCCACGCCCTTGGGCCGCCCGGTGGAGCCGGAGGTGTAGACGAGCTGGGCGGGGTGGCGCGGGTCGACGGCCACCGCGGGTTCCGCCGCCGGGCCGTCGGCGAGCCGGGCGGCGGTGGCCGGGTCGTCGAGCACCAGCCGCTCGGCGGGGCCGGATCCGGGCAGCCGGCCGGCGGTGCGGGCGTCGGTCACCAGCAGCACCGGCCGGGCGTCGTCGAGCAGGTACGCGATCCGGGCGGCCGGGTGCTCGGGATCCACCGGGAGGTAGGCCGCCCCGGTCTTCAGCACCGCCAGGATCGCCACCACCAGCGCGGCCGAGCGCGGCAGGGCCAGCGCCACCGACCGCTCGGGCCCGGCGCCCCGGGCGATCAGGGCGTGCGCCAGACGGTTGGCGCGGGCGTCGAGTTCGGCGTACGTCAGCGTTTCCTCGCCGGAGACCACCGCGACGGCGCCCGGCGTCTCGCGCACCCGGGCCCGGAAGTGCTCGGGCAGCAGGGCCGCGGGGGCTTCCGTCGTGATGCCGGTGTCGGAACCGGAACCATTGCCGGTGCCGAGGGCCAGCAGTTCGCGCTGCTCGTCGGCCCCGATCAGGCCGATGCGGCCGAGCGGCTGCTGCGGGTCGCAGTCCGCGAGGGTGTCCAGCAGGGCGAGCAACCGCCGCTGGTGGCCGAGGAGTTCACTCTCCGTGCACACCTCCGCGCAGGCTCCGAGCTCGATCCTCGGACCGTACTCGTCGCGCCCGCCCACGGCCCAGACCGCCAAGTCGTCGGCGGAGGTACCCAGGGGCGCGTACACCGTGGCAGGCTGCCCGGCGAAGCTCGGTTCGGAGTCGAAGGACATGATGTTGACGACCAGTGGGAACGCCGTCTCGATCGTGCCGGCCTGCCCGAGGTCCCGGAGCAGGTCCTCGCTGCGGTACCGCTGGTGTGTCAGCGCGGCGGCGACTTCCCGGTCCACCTGCTCGACCAGTTCCGACCAGGGCAGGTCCGGCCGCACCGACAGGCGCAGTGGCACGAGGTTCGACACCGCGCCGGGCGTCGCCGCCAGCACCGGGTCGCCCACCCGGCCGGTGACGGGGAGGCCGAGCAGCACGTCCCGGGCCCCGGTGAGCCGGTGCGCGTAGAGCGCCGTCGCCGCGAGCACGACGCGGGACCAGCGGACGCCCGTCCGCTGTGCCGCGTCGCGCAGCGCCTCGGGGCGCAGCGGTCCGGCCGGCGGGGTGCGCCGGAACGGGGCGGACGGGCCGCCCGGCCGGCGCTCCGACAGCCGGGTCGGCGCCGGCCGGTCGGCGAACCGTCCGGTCCAGTAGGCACGGTCGGCGAGGTACTGCTCCGAGTCGCGGTAGGCCTCGTCGCTGGCGACCAGGTCGCCCAGCGAGCCGAACGGGGACGGCGGCACCTGCCGCCCCTCGGCGAGCGCCGTGTACACCTGCGCCACCCGCCGGCCCACGACGGCGTACCCGAACCCGTCCATCACCAGGTGGTGGTAGCTCTGGTAGAAGACGCACCGGTCCGGCGCCAGCGTGATCAGCGCGTAGCGGAACAGCGGGTCACGGGCGAGGTCCAGCGGCCGGCGCCGGTCCCGGTCCATCCACTCCCGGGCCGCCGCGAGCGGCGCGGCCTCCCCACTGACGTCGACCTGCGCGGGCTGCCACCGCGTGTGCGCGCGGACGACCTGGTGCGGGCCCTCGGCGCCGTCGACGAAGCGCACGTGCAGGGCGTCGACCTCGTCGACGACGCGGCGCAGCGCGGTCGCGAACAGGTCCGGGTCGACCGGGCCGTGGATCTCCAGGTAATCGCCGATGCGGTAGGCCGGAATCGCCGTGCGGGCCCGTTGTTCGGCCAGCCAGATCTCGCGCTGGGCCGCTGTCAGGGGAAGGGTGTCGCCGTCGCGACGGGACATGGGGGTACCTCCAGGAATGTGGGCAGGCGTGAGGGCGCGCCGGGGCGGGCCGGGGCGCGCCGACCGCGGTGGCGTCACGCGGTCGGCGGGCGGGTGGCGGGTGGCGCGGCTGCTGCGGTCAGGCGGCGAGTTCGCCGGCCTGGAGCTGCCACAGGGATGCGTAGAGTCCGCGCCGGGCGAGGAGTTCGTCGTGGGTGCCCTGCTCGGCCACGACGCCGCCCTTGTCCATGACGTAGATCCGGTCGGCGTGGCGGACGGTGGAGAGCCGGTGGGCGATGATGACCATCGTCCGGTCGACCGCGAAGCCGCGGAGCGTGCGCTGGATGGCGGCCTCGGTCTCGTTGTCCACGGCGGAGGTGGCCTCGTCGAGGATGACGACCGGCGCGTCCTTGAGGATCGCGCGGGCCAGGGCGATCCGCTGCCGCTGGCCGCCCGAGAGGGCGGCGCCGCGTTCGCCGATCACCGTGTCGTAGCCGTCCGGCAGCGTCGCGATGAAGGTGTGCGCCTCGGCCGTCGCGGCCGCTTCGACGACGGCCTCGTCCGAGGCGGCGAAGCTGCCGTAGCGGATGTTGTCGGCGATGGTTCCGTCGAAGAGGAACGGGTCCTGGGCGACGAACCCGATCGCGTGGCGCAGGTCGCGGCGCGGCACCTCGGACACGTCCCTCCCGTCGAGCAGCACAGCGCCGGAGTCCGCGTCCTGGAAGCGCATCAGCAGCTTGGCGATGGTCGTCTTGCCGGAGCCGGTGGCGCCGACGAGGGCGGTGACCTGCCCGGCGGGGATGGTCAGCGAGAGGTCCTCCAGCGCCGGCGGCCGGCCCGGGTAGGCGAAGGTCACACCGTCGAGGACGATCTCGCCCTTCACCGTCTCGACGTCGAGCGGCCCGCCGGTCCCCTCGGCCTCCACCGGCAGGGCCCGCAGCCGCTGGACCCGGTCGTAGGCGGCCAGGGTGCGCTGGTACTGGTCGACGATGCCGCCGAGCCGGCTCATCCGGAACAGCACCATCTGGGGCAGCCCGATCAACGGGCTGAACACCTCGAAGCGCAGCGTGCCGTTGAGCACCGCGCGGCCGCCGACCAGCAGGGTGCCGGCCATCGAGGCGGTCGTGCAGGCCCGGACGGTCTCGGCGTGGCGGATCGTGCTCCGGTCGGTCTGGTGCCGGCTGTCCTGGGCGACCGCGCTCAACCCGTCGATGCGTTCGGCCTCGTAGTCCTCGGTGCAGAAGCTCTTGACCGTGGCACCGGCCTCCAGCGTGTTGACCAGCTGGCTGTGCAACCTGGCCCGGTGCTCACCGGAGACGGCGTAGTCGCCCGCGACCTTCTCCTGGTAGCGGAAGGAGAGCCAGGCGATGACCGGGATGGGCAGGAACGCGATCCAGGCGATCTGCGGCGCCATCAGCAGGAACACCGGCACCAGGACGGCCAGACTGGTGCCCAGGTGCAGCACGTCGTTGGCCGAGGTCGCGAAGAACGCGCCCAGCTGACCGACGTCCTCGGTGAGCACACCGGCCACCCGGCTGGTCCGCTCGCCCTCCAGGTGCCGCAGTTCGAGGTGCTGCACGTGGGCGTACGTCCGGCTGCGCCAGTCGTGCTCGATGTCCTGGCCGAGCGCGCGCCACTGGAGGTTCGACGCGTACGACAGGCCCGCCACGGCGGCGCAGGCGGCCGCCACCAGCCCGGCCAGACCCCAGAGTTGGGCTGACGCGGTGGCCAGGCCGAGGCTGACCAGCGGCGCGGCCTCGCCCTTGATGAGCACCAGTCCCGTCCAGCCGAGGAAGGTGCCCAGCGCCATCTCCGCGACCTGGCAGGCCACCGACATCGCGCAGGCGCGGCGCAGCCGTCGGCGGTGCGGTCCGACGATCTCCAGCAGGGGGTGGCGTTCGGCTCCGGCCCCGGACAGCTCCCGGGTCGTGTCGACCGTCCGGCGCCAGGCCTTCCGGGCGACGGCGGCGGTCGCCGCCGCCACACCGCCCAGCGCGACCAGCTGCCTGCTCAGCGCCGACCCGCGGATCAGCGCGACACCGGCCGCCACACCGCCCCCGACGGCGAGCACGGGGCGCACGACGACGCCGCGGTCCACCCGCGGAGCCGGTTGGGCGCCGGGCCGGTCGGGCGCCCGGTGTCCCGCGCCGGCCGGGCCCTGCGCGACCAGGGTGACGGCTCTGCGGACGATCCGGTCGACGTCCGTGGCGCTCACCCGCGCGTCGTGCCGGACGAGGACCCCGCCGGTGACCGGGCTGGCCTGCGCCTCGCTGATCCCGGGGACGCGCCGCAGGGCCGCGGCGAGGACTTCGGCCGTCCGGGGCCGCCCGAGGACCAGCTTGACGTCCCAGCGCTGCCGGCCCGGAATGACCGAACGCGGGCGCACGTCCGCGTCCACGTCCACGGAGCGGTATCCGGCTGCGGCACCCAGCAGAGAGGGCATGTGCACGATCACCTGTTTGCGGAGGTCACGGGCGATCCGTCATCGGGCACGGCGGAATCGCTGCGACGAGGCGGGAATTCTTGAGGGGGAATTGCTGCTACCGACGGGCCCGCAGCCGACCGCCGCGCGGGAGCCTCATTCCGATATCCATCCATCCATCGGAAAGGTGCGCTCACACGGCGGCCGGGGTCGCCGGGCAGACCGTCAGTGCACCTTGCCGGCGCCGGCGCCCACGCGGATCTTCGGGCTCCTCGCCTCGGCTTCGGCCCGGGCGGCGGCCTCGTCCTTCCCGCTGCTCGGGGCGGCGTCCTCGGCGGCGCGCCGGCCGTCACCCGAGGGGGCTGCGCCGTCGCCGGCGGAGACCTGCGCCGCCACCACCTCGGCGGCCACCTCGGCCGCGAGGTCGTGGATGTTCTCTCCGGCCTCGTGGGCCGCCTTCTTCACCTCAAGGACGAGGCCGACGGACGTCTTGACGACGCCTCGCACCAGCGGCTTGAGGAGACGCTTGGCCAGTGGCGCGACGATGAGGCCGACCAGGAAGGGCGGTACTAGGGGCGGCATGATGCTCCATCCTCTCTACGCGGACGTATGACAGGGACCCCGGGCAACTGCGGACGCACCGGAGCACCGCACGACTAGGCGGACGGAAGCACCCGACTGCGGAATTCGACGTTCCCCGCCGGATTTCCCGCCGGGATGAATTCCGCACTCGATGGATCAACCGCCCGCTCTGGCTTCACCGTAGTCGAGCCGGGCCCGTCGAAGCCAAACCTTCTCATCCGGTTTCACTCGTGCGAGCGTTCTCGGCCCGTTTTTGTAGCTCGGATTAACGAACAAATGCCCACCCGACAATCCGTTCATATTCTTTTTTGCTCATCGGAGCCCGTCGAGTTCACGTGCCACCCGCCGCCGGAGGGCGGGAAACGGCAGCCCGCCGCCGCCCAGGACCGCCTCGTGGAAGGCCCGCACCTCGAACCCGCCGCCCGGGCCGGCCTCGGCACGGACCCCGGGGCCGGCCTCGGCCCCCTCCCGCAGCCGGGCGAACTCCAGATACCCCGCACGGTAGGACAGCGCCTGCCCGGGCAGGTCCGTCGAGTACCGCAGCAGGTCCGAGGCGATCTGGGCGTCCGCCTCGGTGGAGTTGGCGCGCATGAAGTCCCGCGCCTGCTCCAGTCCCATGGTGCCGAGGTTGAGCCCGGTGTCGACGACCAGGCGCTGCGCGGTGAACCGCTCCTGCGCGAGGCGCCCGTACGCGTCCCACGGGTCGTCGTAGAGGCCCATCTCCCAGCCCAGACCGGCCGCGTACTCGGCCCAGCCCTCGTTGAACGCGCCGAACCCGGCCACTTCACGGCGCAGCCGGGGCAACGACCGGTTCTCCGCCTGGCGGGCCAGGTGGAAGTGGTGGCCCGGAGCCAGCTCGTGGTAGATCAGCGAGGCCGCGCCCAGCAGCGACCGCCCTTCCAGCCCCGCACCGTTGTAGCGGTAGCGCCCGACCGGGTCCGCCGCCGTGGGCTGCTGGTAGTACCCGAACGTCAGCCCCGCCTCCAGCGCCGGATCCAGCCGGGCCAGCCCGTACGGGGCGCCCGGCAGCGCGGCGAACCACCGCGGCAGCAGCGGCGCCAGCCGGTCGAGGTACCGGCGGTAGCGGGCCTCGACCTCCTCCGGCGTGCGGGCGTACAGCCGGGGCTCGCTCCGCAGCCGCTCGTGGAACTCCTCCTCGGGGCCCGGGAATCCGAGGGCGGTACGGACCTCCCGCATCCGCTCGGCCAGTTCGCGGCACTGCTCGCGGCCGAGCTCGTGCAGCCGCTCGGGCGGCGTCCCACCGCCCGTGTGCGTCCGGACGAACTCCCGGTACGCCTCCTCACCGCCCTCGTACCGCGCCCAGCCCACGGCCTGCGGCGCCTCGCGCAGCTGGTCCGGACCGTCGACGGCGGCGAGCAGGCCGTCGAAGGCCGGCAGCAACTCGGCTTCCACCAGCCGCCGCACGCCGTCTCGGACCCGCCCGCGCTCGGCCGGGCCCAGCCCACCGAGCCGGCCCTCGTCCACCTCGACGCGCTCCGCCACCGACGCCCGCAGGCCCGCGAGGGTGGCGCACACCCCGGGCAGGGCCGGGGCCGGCGCCCGGAAGCCGCGCACGGCCTGCCCCGCCACCTTGTCGCCGATCGAGCCGACCACCCGGGCCAGCTCACGCACCAGCACCAAGTACCGCTCGGCGTCCGGAGGTTGGTCGAAGCGGTGGGGCCGCAGGACGGCATCGACGTACTGCGACAACGGGAACAGCCGGTACGGCGTGACGGCGGGCGTCAGCCAGTAGCAGCGGTGGGCCCGCAGCTCCTGCTCGGCCGACCCGACGAGGAAGGCGGCCGTATCGGCATCGGCGCCGCAGAGCCCCGCGCCGTCGAGCGCCCGGACCCCCTCCACCACCACCCCGACCCGCTCCACGACACCCGCGGCGAACCGCGCCCGCTCCTCGGCCTCGGCCGGCGACACCCCCGGCAGCGACTCGACCGGGAGCCCCTGCCGGGCCCGCAGCAGCGGGTCACGCTCCAACAGGAACTCCCAGTAGCGGTCCGCCAGCCGACCGATCTCCCGGCCCGGTTCATTCGTCGTCATCCGGCCATCCTGCCGAGGACGCGCCGCCCGGCCACCCCGGTCCGCGCACAACCGGCCACGGCGCCCCCCGAACGGGTGAACCGGATCGACCCCCGCCACCCGTGCCCCCTTCCGCCCGCCAAGGCGGCACACGGCCCAGACCTTTCGAACAGGCCTGCCGTACAGGTGAGTTGACTCGCCAGCGCCAGCACTCGGTGGCACCATGACGCCATGCCCCGTCGTCCCCTGCCGGTCCCGCTGGCGGCTGCCCTGACCACCACGGCCGTCACGGCCGGCGCACTCACCGGCTGCGGCAGCGTCGCCCCCTCCTCCACGACCGGTCCCCTCGTGGACCGCGGGACCGTACGGATCGCGGCCGCCAGCGAGACACCCAGCTTCAACCCGTACACGGCCTTCGGCGCCGGCCCGGCCCGCTACGCCTACGACTCGCTGGTCAACGTCGCCGCCGACGCCACCCTGGTCTCCGGCCTGGCCTCCTCCTGGCAGGCCACCACCACCACGGCCGCCTTCACCCTCCGCCCGGGAACCACCTGCTCCGACGGCACCCCCCTCACCGCCACGGCCGTCGCCCGCGCACTCACCTACGCCGCCGACCCGGCCCACCAGCTCGCCGGTGCCCAGACCGTCCTGCCCACCGTCCCGTTCACCGCGAGCGCCGACGACTCGACCGGCACCGTGACGGCGACCACCACCGCCCCCTTCCCGTTCCTCACCCGCACACTCGGACTGCTGCCGATCGTCTGCCCCGCCGGCCTCGACCGGCCCCAGTCACTCGACCGCTCCACCCAGGGCACCGGACCGTACGTGCTGACCCACTACACCCCGGGCGGACCGTACGAGTTCACCGTGCGCGAGGGCTACACCTGGGGGCCCGCCGGAGCCACCACCGCGGAACCCGGCCTCCCCGCCCGCATCGTCATCTCCGTGGTGCCCCAGGCCTCCACCGCCGCCAACCTGCTGCTCACCGGCGGCATCGACATCGCGAGCGTCAACGGACCCGACCGCGCCCGGCTCACCGACCACGGCCTGGCCACCGCCGACGTGGCCACCGTCATCGGGCTGACCTTCTTCAACCAGCGCCCCGGCCGCCCCCTCGCCGACCCGGCCCTGCGCCGGGCCCTGGTCTCCGCACTCGACCGCCAAGGGCTCGCCAACGTCGCCGTCGGCGGCACCGGCACACCCGCCACCGACTTCGGCGCGCAAGGCGCCGTCTGCCACGCCGACCTCGCCGCCGCCAACCTGCCCGCACAGGACGCCACCGAGGCGCTGCGCGCCGCCGGCTGGACCCGCGCCGCCGACGCCCGACTGACGAAGAACGGCCGACCGCTCCGGCTGCGCCTGATCACCAGCCCCGACCTCGGCCCGACGCTGGCACCCGTCGCCGAGCTGATGGCCCGCTCCTGGACGGCCCTGGGCGCGAACGTCAAGCTGGTCACCGAGAGCCTGCCCGCCCTCGTCAACGCCATGTACCAGACCGGCGACTTCGACGTCGTCGTCGGCACCTCCCCCGGCTTCGCCCTGCCCGTCGGCTTCATCCCGTTCTTCTCCGGCCCGCCCCCCGCCCAGGGCCTCAACTTCGCGGGCGTGGCCAATCCCGCATACGACGCCCTGGTCGCCCAGGCCCTTCGGGAGCCGGACACCGCGGGCTGCGCCACCTGGAACCGGGCCGCCGCCGCGCTCTTCCGCTCCGCCGACGCCCTGCCGATCGCCGACGGCCGCAGCACCGTGTACGGGCGCAGCACCACCTTCGCCACGACCTTCGGCGGCCAGGTCATCCCCACCAGCATCCGCCTGCACCGATGACCGGGGGATCCCGCGTGACCGCACCCCGTCGTTCGCCGCCTCTGCCGCGTCTGCCACGTCTGCCGTGGAAGCTCATGCCGCGTCTCCTGCGGCACCCGTGGACGGTGTTCCTCGGCCGGCGCACCGCCCGGCTGCTCCTCTCACTCGGGGTCGTGCTCACCGCCTCGTTCGCGATGATCCGCCTGGTGCCCGGAGACCCGGTCCGCGCGGCGCTCGGCGTCGACGCCTCCCCCGCCCTCGTGGCCGCACGCCGGCATCAACTCGGGCTCGACGAACCCTTCCTGGCCCAGTACCGGCACTATGTCGACGGCCTCGTGCACGGCGACCTCGGCACCTCGCTGGTCACCTCGACACCGGTCGCGGAGCTCGTCCGCACCCGGCTGCCGGCCACCCTCGAAATCGCCGGCCTGGCCTTCCTCGTCACCCTCGCCGTCGCCCTGCCCTGCGGCCTGCTCGCCGCCGTCCGCACCCGGGACGGCCGGCACCCGCGCAGCGAGCTGGCGTTCACGACGCTCACCGCCGGCCTGGCCGGGATCCCCGACTTCGTCCTGGCCGCCGGGCTCACCGCGCTACTGGCCGTCGGCCTCCAACTGCTGCCGGTGGCCGGCACGGCGGGCGCCGGGTCCTTCGTCCTGCCGGTCCTCGCGCTCTCCGTGGCGCCCACCGCCGTCCTGGTGCGCATCGTCCGGGTGGAGGCGCTGAAAGTGCTGTCCGAGGACTACCTGCGCACCGCCCGTGGAAAGCGGCTGTCACCGCTACGCCGCTACCTGCGGCACGCGGCGCCGAACATGGCCACCGCCGCACTCACCGTCGCCGGAGGCCTGCTGCCCGCCCTGATCGCCGGCACCGTGCTGGTGGAGAAGGTCTTCGCCTGGCCCGGCATCGGTTCGGCCCTGGCGCAGTCCGTGAGCTCGCAGGACTACCCGGTGATCCAGGCGATGGTGCTGATCCTGGGCACGACCGTCCTGCTCGCCGCGCTCCTGGTCGACATGCTGCTGGCGCTGCTCGACCCGCGCTCGACGATCCGGGAGAGCTGAGGTGCCGATGCCCCTTCCCACCAGGTACCTCCGCTCGCCCATGGCCTGGGCCGCCACCGCCATGCTGGCCTCTCTGATCGTGCTCGCGCTGGCGGGCCCGCTCCTCTGGGGCGCGGCGGCGGACCTCCCCGACCCCTCGGCAGTGCTGCAAGGCCCCTCCACCGCCCACCCCTTCGGCACCGACAACCTCGGACGGGACCTGCTCGCCCGGGTCCTCACCGCCACCCGGCCCTCCCTGCTGCTCGCACTGGCCGCGACCGCGATCGGCGCGAGCACCGGCATCCTCCTCGGCGCGTCCACCGCCGTCGTCGGCCCCCGCGCCCGCCGCCTGCTCGCGGCAGTGATCAACCTCCTGCTCGCCTTCCCCGCACTCCTGGTCGCGCTCTTCCTCGCGGTCGTGTTCGGCGCGGGCGCGGCCGGGGCGATGCTCGCCCTCGCCGTCGCCGGTGTACCCGGCTTCGCCCGGCTCGCCCAGACCCTCGCCGCCGCCGTCGCGGGCACCGACCACCTGGCCTCGGCCCGGGTCCTCGGCCTGCGCCGGCACCGGCTGCTGTGGCGGCACGTCCTGCCCAACATCGCCGAACCGCTGCTGCTGAGCGCGACCACGGCGGCAGGCACCTCCCTGGTCGCGCTCTCCGGGCTGAGCTTCCTCGGCCTGGGCGTCCAACCGCCCGGCTACGACTGGGGGCAACTGCTCAACCAGGGGCTCGACCGGATCTACGCACAGCCGCTGCCCGCCCTCGCCCCCGGCCTGGCCATCCTCTACGCGGCGGTGACGTTCCAACTGCTCGGCGAGGTCCTGGCAGGAGGCGCCGCCCGGCGCAACCCGGCGGGCCGTACGGACCGTACGCCCCAGCCTACGATCGCGCCGAACGGGCCCGCCGAGGACGGCCTCGTCCTCCAGGTCGAGGACCTGAGCGTCGAACTCCCCACCCCGGACGGCGTGATCCGGCCGGTCCGCGGCGTGAGCCTGTCCCTGCGGCCGGGCGAGATCGTCGGACTCGTCGGCGAGTCCGGCTCCGGCAAGTCGCTCACCGCGCTCGCGATCGCCGACCTGCTCCCCGAGCGCGCCCGGGTCTCCCACCGCACCCTCCGGCTGCTCGGCGCCGACCTGGACGCCATGACGCCGAAGCAGCGCGACCGGCACCTCGCGACCGGCCTGGCCATGGTCTTCCAGAACCCGGCCACGGCACTCAACCCGTCACTCCGGATCGCCACCCAGCTCACCGAGGCACCCCGTACCCACCTCGGCGCGAGCCGCACCCAGGCCCTGCGGGACGCCGAGGACGCCCTGCGCCGGGTGGCCCTGCCCCCCGCCCTGCTGCGGTCACGCCCCCACCAGCTCTCCGGCGGCCAGCGCCAGCGCGTGATGATCGCCGCCGGCCTGATGATGCGGCCCGGCCTGATCATCGCCGACGAGCCGACGACCGCCCTCGACACCACCGTGCAGCGACAGATCACCGACCTGTTCTCCGACCTGCGACGGGACACCTCCGCCGCCGTCCTGTTCATCAGCCACGACATCGCGCTCGTGAGCGGATTCTGCGAACGCGTCCTGGTGATGTACGCGGGCTCCATCGTCGAGGCCCTCCCCGCCGACCGGCTCGCCACCGCCGCCCGGCACCCCTACACCCGGGCCCTGGTCGCCTCGGTGCCTGACCTCACCGCGGACCGCGACCGGCCGCTGCCCACCGTGGCGGGCGCACCGCCCGACCCGATCGCCCCCACCCCGGGCTGCCCGTTCGAGCCCCGCTGCCCGTACCGGCTGGACCGCTGCGCTCTGGAGGCTCCGCGGCTGGACCACGTGGACGCGCTCCAGCAGGTCGCCTGCTGGAACCCCCCGCCGGTGGAGGAAGAAACGGTCCAGGCTACGGAACATCAGGTGGAGGCGGACCCGTCATGACCAGCCTGCGGCTCTGCGACCTCACCGTCCGCCACCACGGCCCGCGCGGCCCGGTCACCGCCGTGGACCGCGTCTCACTGGAGGTCCCGGCCGGCACCACGCTCGGGCTCGTCGGCGAGTCCGGCTCGGGGAAGTCGACCCTGGCCCGCGCGATCGTCGGGCTCGCCCCCGTGCACGGCGGCCGGGTCCTCGTCGACGGCCAGGACGTGCGGGTCCGTACCGTCCGCGCCCGGCGCCGGCTCGGCCGACTGGTCCAGATCGTCCTCCAGGACCCGGACACCGCGCTCGACCCCCGGATGACCGTCCGCCAGAGCCTCGTCGAGGCCGCCACCGTCTTCCACCGGCTCGACCGGCACGCCCGTACCGAGCGCGTCGCCGAGCTGCTCGACCTCGTCGGGCTTGACCCCCGGCTCGCCGGCCGCCTGCCCCGGCAGCTGTCCGGCGGCCAGCGCCAACGGGTCGCCGTCGCCCGCGCCCTGGCCGTCGGACCCGGACTCCTGATCGCCGACGAGATCACCTCGGCCCTCGACGTCTCGGTGCAGGCGTCCGTCCTCAACACGATCCGCGAACTCCAGCAACGGCTCGGCCTGTCCATGCTGTTCATCGGCCACAACCTGCCCGCGGTCTGCTACGTCTCCGATACGGTGGCGGTGATGCGGCTCGGCCGGATCGTCGAAACGGGCCCCACCGACGCCCTCCTGCGCGACCCGCAGCACCCCTACACGCGGGAGCTCCTCGCCTCCGTCCCCCGCCTGTCCGGCCCACCGCCCTCCCGGAGGTCCCGATGACCGTCGACCGACCCGACGCGGTGGTGATCGGGGCCGGGGTGATCGGCACCGCCGTCGCCCTCGAACTCGCCCGCACCGGACGGCAGGTGGTCGTCGTGGACAAGGCCGGCGCGCCCGGCCACGGATCGACCGGCGCCTCCAGCGCGATCGTCCGGTTCAACTACTCCACCTTCGACGGCGTCGCCACGGCCTGGGAGTCCCTCCACCTGTGGGCGTCCTGGCCCGAGCACCTCGGGCTCACCACCGACCGCCGCCCGCTCGCGGCCTTCCGCCGCACCGGCGCCGTACTGCTCGACCCGCCCTTCCCCGAACCCGCCGACACCGCGGCCCTGTTCGACCTGGCCGGCGTCCCGTACGAACGGTGGGACACCGCCGCCCTGCGCGAGCGCCTGCCCGGGATCGACGCCGGACGGTACTGGCCGCCGAAGCCCGTGGACGACGACGCCTTCTTCGACGGCCCGGCCGGCGAGCTCGGTGCTCTGTTCACCCCGGACGCCGGGTTCGTCGACGACCCGCAGCTCGCGGCCCAGAACCTCGCCGATGCGGCGGGCGAGCTGGGTGCGCGCTTCCTGTTCCACCGCACCGTGGTGGCCGTCGACCGGCGCTCGGACCGCGTGGCGGGCCTCCGCCTGGCCGACGGGGCCCGGATCGCCGCGCCGGTCGTGGTCAACGCCGCCGGCCCGTGGTCGGGGGGCCTCAACCGGCTGGCGGGTGTCGGCAGCGACTTCACCATCGGGGTACGTCCCCTGCGCGAGGAGGTCCACCAGATCGCCGCGCCCGACAGCTCCACCACCGGCGCCACCACCGGGCCCGCCGCCGGCCCCACCGCCGGCTCCGGGCCGCTTCCCGTCGTCGCCGACGTCGACCTCGGCACCTACCTGCGCCCGGCCGCCGGGGGCCGCCTGCTCATCGGCGGCACCCAGCCGGCCTGCGACCCGCCGGAGTGGATCGACGACCCGGACGAGGCCGACCCGCGCCCCACCGCCCACCGCTTCCGCACCCAGGTGACCCGCGCGGCCCGCCGCTTCCCCGGGATCACCGTCCCCAACCGGCCCGTCGGCGTCGCGGGCGTGTACGACGTCGCCGACGACTGGACCCCGATCTACGACCGCACCGCCCTCGACGGCTACTACGTCGCCATGGGCACGAGCGGCAACCAGTTCAAGAACGCGCCGCTGGTGGGCCGCTACCTCGCGACCCTGATCGACCTGGTCGAAGCCGGCCACGACCACGACGGCGACCCGGTCCGCTACCGCTGCGAGCACACCGGCAACGTCGTCGACCTGGGCGCGTTCTCCCGCCGCCGCCCGGTCCGGACCGGCTCCGCCCGCACGGTCATGGGCTGAGGGTGCGCAGTTCGCTCACCAGATCCGCGACCACCCCGACCACGAACGCGGGCTCCTCGGTCGGGAAGTCATGGCCGGTGCCCGTCGGCGTGTGCACCACCCGGGACGTGGTCGACGCCGCCAGGTAGCGGGTCCGGGCCCCGAGGTAGAACCGGCCGATCCGCTCGGCCTCGGCGGCGTCCCCGGCGGCGGCCAGCACCGTGTCCCCACCCGTGAGGTCGCGGGGTATGACCAGCACCAGCGGCAGGTCGCCTAGGTCCCCGTCATAGACCACGGTCTCCCAACCCACCTCCGCCAGGCCGGCGGGCGAGAGCTCCGCGAAGATCGACGCGGCGGCGCAGTAGTGGCCGGTCCGAGCGCCACGGCCGCGGCCCCGGTGAGCGCCGAACAGGTGCCGCACCGCCGTCAGCAGGAACTCCCGGCGCATGCCCGCGACCAGCCGGTTGGGCGGCGCGAAGGCGATCACCTCCAGGGGCGTCGGATCCAGCAGCACGAGTCCGGCCACCAGATCCGGCCGCCGCCTGGCGGCATTCGCGACCAGCAGCCCGCCGAAGGAATGGCCGACGAACACGTACGGGGCCCGCTCCCCCGCCGCCTCCAGCGCGGCCACCAGCTCCTCCGCCTCGGCCGCCGTCGTCCTCGGGAAGGGCCCGACGTCACTCCAGCCCGAGCCGAACCGGTCGACCAGCACCGAGCGGGTCCGGGCCGCCATCATCGTGTGCAACTGCCCGAACTCCTCGCCCGGCGCGTGCCCGCCCGGCATCCAGACCACCGTCGGCCCGTCCCCGGCAACCCCCTCCGCGAGGACGTGCATCCGGCGCCCGCCCACCCCGACCAGCCGCCCCGGCGCCCCGCCCGCCCCCGCGCCCCGGCCCACCAGCAGCAGATGCCGCACCGCGCCGACCGCCAGCACCACACCCACAGCCACCGCTAAGCACCCGAGCGCCACCAGCCAGCCCGCACCGCCCCCGACCAGCCCGACCCCCACGCCCACCACCAGCACCGCGACCGGCACTCCCAGCCAGTCCCGGCTCAGCAACGCGAGCAGGGCATCCGCCACCCGTCCGTTCCGGCGCATCGGTCCTCCACGGCATCCGAGAGGCGACCTCTCCCCCTGTTCTTCCCGCATCCGCCCGCGTCGACGCGCCCCCGCGAACACGCATTCGACACCCCGGGGCCTGTCCGTCCCGCGCCCCGCCGCCGTGCGCTGCCCATCGGAGAAGAGCCGGTCACCAGGCCACGGCCCCGGAAATGCAAAGAACCCCCATCCGGTTTCCCGGATGGGGGTTCTCTGTGAATGATTGTTCGGCGGCGTCCTACTCTCCCACAGGGTCCCC
>NZ_JBHXML010000102.1:0-13160 GCF_042720345.1 Kitasatospora sp. NPDC058478
AAGTCGACGCTGACGTTGTCGAGGGCCACGACGCGGGTCTCCCCGTCCCCGTAGACCTTGTTGAGGCCGGTGGCGCGGGCGGCCGCCAGGCCGGTCCGGACGGCGGTTGCGGTCGACGTGGTCACGGGGGTGCTCCTTGGTGGTCGCGGGCTGCGGGAGACGCGCTGGGCGCCTGGACGGCCGGGCCGCCAGGGGCGCCCGGCCGTACCTCCATGCTCCGCCGTGTGATCATGAGTTCTCGTCGCTCCGCCGGACGGTTGGCCTGACCACCGCTGGGCGTACGGCCAGGTGACGCCCTCCTCCTGGGGTATGACGCCGACCCTGAGCGCGGGTCGGTGGCCGGAACTCGTGCACTTCGTGGCCGAATTGCGGACTGTTCGTCAGATCGCAAGGAAACATGACAACTTCCCTGGCTGGGAACATGCGAAAGGGCGAGGCGGGCGACTAGGCTCTGGGGTGGCCCGCACCGGGGGTGGAGCGTTTCTTCTCCGGCCGATGGAGGGGCCCGTCCACAGGACGCCCGGATGGTGGAACGCAGACACGGGCAGCTTAAAACTGCTTGGCCGTGAGGCCGTGCCGGTTCGAGTCCGGCTCCGGGCACCGCTCGACTCGCGGGGGCGCCGACGGCGTCCCCGCCGGGAGTCCTTCAGTGATCCTCCTCGCGGCGTATCCCGATATTTTTGCCAAGCCATTACCCTGGTGGCTGGGCGGTGCAGTGCCGCCACGGAGGGAATGTGCAATGAGAAGCAGCAACCCGGTCTTCTCGCGGGAGGGGTCCTTCACCCGCGAGCCCGGCTACGCGGGGTTCGGTACCACCACGCAGGCCGGGGGCCAGTACGGCAACAACCCCTACGCGGGGACCCCTTACGCCCAGCAGCCGCAGGCGCAGGGCCCGCTGACCGACGAGCAGCTGTACGAGATGTACAACGGGCCGTCGGCCGGCCCCGCCGCCACCGGTCGGATGACGCTCGACGACGTGGTCGCGCGCACGGCCATGACGCTGCTGACCCTGGTCGCCGCCGGCGCGGTGGCCTGGTTCGTGCTGCCGTTCGAGAACTTCGGCTTCGCGATCGGCGCCAGCCTGGTGGCCATGGTCGTCGGCCTGGTGGTCTCCTTCAAGCGCAGCGTCAGCCCGCCGCTGATCCTGACCTACGCGGCTCTTGAGGGCTTCGCGCTCGGCGCGGTCACGCACGCGCTCAACACCGTCATCAACGGCATCGCGATCCAGGCGGTGCTGGGCACGGCGGCGGTCTTCGCGGCGATGCTGTTCGCCTACAAGAGCGGCCGGATCCGGGTCACCGCGCGCTACACCCGGATCGGCATCGCGATCGCCATGGGCTTCGTGCTGCTGATGCTGGTCAACATGATCGCGATGGCGTTCGGCGCCGACATGGGGCTGCGTTCAGGCCCGCTGGGCATCGTGGTCGGCCTGATCGGCATCGCCCTCGGCGCCTTCTTCCTGTCGCTGGACTTCGCGGCGATCGAGGAGGGCATCGCCCAGGGCGCGCCGCAGAAGGAGGCCTGGCGGGCCGCCTTCGGGCTCACCCTGTCGCTGGTCTGGATCTACGTCGAGATGCTGCGCCTGATCGCGATCCTGCGCGGCGACGACTAATCGCGGTCCCGCCGTACCACTGCCGCCGGGCCCCCGGAGCGAAACGCTCCGGGGGCCCGGCGGCGTTTAGGCTCCCTGTCATGCATGACGTACAGCTCCTGGTCGAAGCCGTCGACTCCCTGGCGGATCGTTTCCGCTCGCTGCCGCAGAGCAAACTGCTGGGCGCCGTGCCCGGGTACGAGTCCCGGGCGGCGGCCGCACTGGCGTTGGCCCGGCGGCTGGCGGCCCTCGCGCTGGCGGCGGAGGGCGGGCCGGAGCGGGAGTTCCCGGAGGCCGGGGCGTTCGCGGTGGGCGACCAACTGGCCGTCGCCGGGCACGACCTGGCGGCCGCGCTGACGGCCCTGCCGGAGGGCGCCGCGGTCGCCCTGGCGGACGGGCCGGTGGCGGCCGCGGAGGTGCTGGCCGAAGCGGTGGCCGCGGTGCGCGCGACGGCGGCGCTCTGCGGCTAGACGTCCGGACACGCCGAAGGCCGGCCGGGTCGGTAACCCCTTGACCCGGCCGGCCTTCGGCGTGCTGCGCTGTGTGTGCCGTGCTGCCGCGCTGCTGGGGCGGCGTCAGATGCTGGCGACCACCCGGTCGGCGAGGACGTAGACGGCCTCCTCGTCGGTGGAGAAGGTCAGCGAGTACGAGCCGGAGAAGCGCGAGCCGCCGAGCAGTCGGACGTGCTCACCGGCACGGACCGCGTCGATCAGCCGGTAGGCGGCCTCCCGGTCGCCCGGGGCCACGCAGAGCGTGGTGCCGTCGGCGAAGGCGTACACGTCCAGGGTGCCCAGCGGGCCCGGGCGGACGTCGATCAGGGCGACGGCCTCGTCGGCGAGGGTGGCCAGCCGGGTGTCGGTCCACTCGCGGGACGGCGCCTGGCTGGGCACGAAGTCGGGGTGGGAGGGGTGGCGGCGCGGGTCGGGCGCGGCGACCGGGGCGTCCTCGACGGCCTGGTCGGCGTCCAGCAGCCCGGCCTCCAGGCCGGTGGCCAGCAGGTCGGCCTCGCGGCGGGCGCGGGCGTCCCCGGTGGGCTCGGCGGAGCCGGTGGAGGCGGCGGTGGAGCCGGCGGAGGAGGTGCCGGAGCCCTGGCCGGGGAACAGCGACGAGCCGCCCTCGGGACCGGGCTCGGCGGGGCCCTCGTTGATCAGGTCCTCCAGCGCGGAGCGCAGCGCCTCGCCGAACTCCGGGTCCATGGTGCCGGCGTTGTCGACGGCGTCCTGCGGGCCGGTGGGGCGGGGGAAGAACAGCGGCCACTCGTCGGTGCTGGCGAACGCGCCGGTGTACGGGGAGTCGAACAGTGGCGCGTCCTCGGCCGCGCGGGCCTCCTGCTCGGCCCAGAACGCCCGGGCCTCGGTGATCTCCCGCTCGCGGTCGGCGGCGAGTGCCTCGGTGACGGCCTGGCGTATCGCGGCCTGGTCCACCGGGGCGGGTGCGGCCTGGGCCGCGGCCTGCGCGTCCAGCCGGCGGGAGAGTCCCCGGAGATGGAGCAGCACGGCGGTCGACACGGTGATCAGGATCAGCAGCAGGATGGTGTAGACGGCGCTCACGGAACGTACTCCTAGCGAGGAGCGGAACGGGGTTACGTGTCCACACTGCCGCATCCGGGGCTGTTGCCGCAGTGGCGAATGTCTAATTTGTGGGGGACTTTCGCTCTTGTCCCCAAATTGTTAGGTAACACCGTTCTACGCAGTGGAGTTGATCCGCTCCGCAGTGTCGATTTCCGGGCCGAAAACGAGCGAAAAGAGGGCCGGATCGACCTCGCGATGTGATCCGGCCCTCAATTACTCACGGTCACTCCAAATGGGTGGTCCAGACCCTTTCGGGGTGGCTCGGCGGGGTCAGCTGAGGCGCTCGATCACCATCGCCATGCCCTGGCCGCCGCCGACGCACATGGTCTCCAGGCCGAACTGCTTGTCGTGCCACTGCAGCGAGTTGATCAGGGTGGTGGTGATCCGGGCGCCGGTCATGCCGAACGGGTGGCCGACGGCGATCGCGCCGCCGTTGACGTTCAGCTTGTCCAGGTCGATGCCGAGATCCCGGTAGGACGGGATCACCTGGGCGGCGAAGGCCTCGTTGATCTCGACCAGGTCGATGTCGTCGATGGTCAGGCCGGCCCGCCGCAGCGCCTGCCGGGAGGCCTCGACCGGGCCGTAGCCCATGATCTCGGGGGAGAGCGCGCTGACGCCGGTGGAGACCACCCGGGCGAGCGGGGTGATGCCCAGCTCCCGGGCCTTGGTGTCGGACATGATGACCAGCGCGGCGGCGCCGTCGTTCAGCGGGCAGCAGTTACCGGCGGTCACGGTGCCGTCCGGTCGGAACACCGGCTTCAGGCCGGAGACGCCCTCCAGCGTGACGCCGGCGCGCGGGCCGTCGTCCTTGCTCACCACGGTGCCGTCCGGGAGCGTCACCGGGGTGATCTCGCGCTCCCAGAAGCCGGCCTTGACGGCGGCCTCGGCGAGGTTCTGCGAGCGGACGCCGAACTCGTCCTGCTCGGCGCGGGTGATCCCCTTGAGTGCGGCCAGGTTCTCGGCGGTCTGGCCCATCGCGATGTAGGCGTCCGGCAGCCGGCCGTCCTCGCGCGGGTCGTGCCACTCCCCGCCGCCCTCCTCGGCGCGCTTGGCGGTGCGGGCCTGGGCCTCGTCGAAGACCGGGTTCGTGGTGCCCGGCATGCCGTCCGAGGTCCCGTTCACGCTGCGCGAGACGGTCTCCACGCCGGCCGAGAGGAAGACGTCGCCCTCTCCGGCCCTGATCGCGTGCAGTGCCATCCGCGTGGTCTGCAGCGAGGACGAGCAGTAGCGGGTGATGGTGGCGCCGGGCAGGTAGTCCATGCCCATCTGGACGGCCACGATGCGGGCCAGGTTGTGGCCCTGCTCGCCGCCGGGCAGGCCGCAGCCGAGCATCAGGTCGTCGATCTCGCGCGGGTCGAGCTGCGGGACCTTGGCCAGCGCGGCCTGGATGACGTGGGCGGTCAGGTCGTCGGGGCGGACGTCCTTGAGCGAGCCCTTGAAGGCCCGGCCGATCGGCGAACGGGTGGCGCTGACGATGACGGCTTCGGGCATGGCGGGCTCCTCGCTGGGTGACGGCGGACTGGCGTCCGGGAGGAAAGTTACCGCCTGGTAGATCAGGCGTCACCCGTCCCGGCGTGTGAGCTGGCCGACGTGTCGCCGGCCTCTGGAGCGGCTCCTTCCCGGGTCTCCTCGGGCGCCCACGAGCCGGGCAGCCCGACCCGCAGCCGGTGGCGCAGCAACGCCCAGCGGCGGCCGGCGCCCTCCGTCTCGACGGCCGCGACCTCGGTGCCCGAACGCCCGGCCGCGGCGGCGGCGGCCATCGCCACCGGCAGCACCGTCCCGCCCGGCACGGGTGCGGCCGGGCGCTCCTCCTCCGGCCAGAGGCCGAGCGCGGCGCACACCGAGGGCAGCACGGCCATCGCGGCCGTCGCGTAGCCCTGGGCGGACGGGTGGTAGCGGTCGGCGGCGAACATCTCCGGGCGCGCCGCGAACTCCGGGCCCAGCAGCGAGCCCAGCGAGACCGTCCGGCCGCCGGCCTCCACGACCGCGATGGTCTGCGCGGCCGCCAGCTGGCGGCTCAGCCGGCGGGCCACCCAGCGCAGCGGCGGGTGCACCGGCTTGATCGTCCCGAGGTCCGGGCAGGTGCCGACCACCACCTCGCAGCCGTTCGCCCGCAGCGCCGCGACGGCCTCGCCGAGCTGGCGGACGGCCAGCTGGGCCGGGCTGTGCCGGGTCACGTCGTTGGCGCCGATCATGAGCACGGCGACGTCCGGGTGGTGCGGCAGCGCCTGCTCCAGCTGGCCCGAGAGGTGGGCGGAACGGCCGCCGGAGCGGGCCACGTTGACCAGCCGGACCGGGCGCTCGGCCACCGAGGCCAGACCCGCGGCCAGCAGCGCGCCCGGGGTCTCCCGGGCCCGCAGCACACCGAGGCCGGCGCCGGTGGAGTCGCCGAGGACGGCCAGCACCAGCGGCGGCTGCGTGGCGGCGGAGCTGTCGGCGAAGGCCTCGCCGTAGACGCCGTCGGCCTTGGGCGGATCGCCCTCCAGCACGCCGATGGCCTGGATCGCCAGCTTGCTCTCGGTGAGCAGCACGCCCACCAGTCCCACACCCAGCAGGCCGAGCCCGCCGCCGCCGTACGCCGCCGCGGTGGCGATCCGGCGGGCCACCCGGGCCCGCGAGTCCTGTGCCCCTGGCATCCGATGCCCCCTTCGCGTCCTGGTGCCGCCCCCTCCGGGGCCATGGCGATGCCTGCACCCCCCTCCTACCCGCGCGGGGGCCGGGGCTACCTGCGGGGCTGGGCCATTGGGGGAGGAGGGCGGGTGGCGGGGCCGCCGCGCGGGGCCGGGGCGGGGCGAGGGGCGGGTGGGGCGGAAGGGCGGGCTGGGGCGGGCGGCACGGCCTAGGCTTTGCAGTACCGAAAGCACTCGCATGCCCACAACCGGGAGGACCCCCGTGCGGTACCACAACTCGATCATCGACCTCGTCGGCAACACGCCGCTGGTCAAGCTGAACAAGGTCACCGAGGGCATCAGCGCGACAGTGCTGGCGAAGGTCGAGTACTTCAACCCCGGCGGCTCGGTGAAGGACCGCATCGCGATGCGCATGATCGAGGCCGCCGAGGCCTCGGGCGCCCTGAAGCCGGGCGGCACCATCGTCGAGCCGACCTCCGGCAACACCGGCGTCGGCCTGGCGATCGTGGCCCAGCAGAAGGGCTACAAGTGCATCTTCGTCTGTCCGGACAAGGTGTCCACCGACAAGATCAACACCCTGCGCGCGTACGGCGCCGAGGTGGTCGTCTGTCCCACCGCCGTGGCCCCCGAGCACCCGGACTCGTACTACAACGTCTCCGACCGGCTCGTCCGGGAGACCCCGAACGCCTGGAAGCCGGACCAGTACTCCAACCCGGACAACCCGGCCTCGCACTACCACTCCACCGGTCCGGAGCTGTGGGAGCAGACCGAGGGCCGGATCACCCACTTCGTGGCGGGCGTCGGCACCGGCGGCACCATCTCCGGCACCGGCAACTACCTGAAGGAGGTCTCGGGCGGCAAGGTCAAGGTGATCGGCGCCGACCCGGAGGGCTCGGTCTACTCGGGCGGCACCGGCCGGCCGTACCTGGTCGAGGGCGTGGGCGAGGACTTCTGGCCGACCGCCTACGACCGTGACGTCGCCGACGGCATCGTCGCCGTCTCCGACAAGGACTCCTTCCAGATGACCCGCCGCCTGGCCAAGGAGGAGGGCCTGCTGGTCGGCGGCTCCTGCGGCATGGCCGTGGTGGCCGCGCTGGAGGTGGCCAAGGGCCTGGGCCCGGACGACGTCGTGGTGGTGCTGCTGCCGGACGGCGGCCGCGGCTACCTGTCCAAGATCTTCAACGACGACTGGATGGCCGACTACGGCTTCCTGCCCTCGGCCACCGACGAGGCGCACATCGGCGAGGTGCTGGCCCGCAAGGACGCCATCGAGCACGAGGGCATCCCGCAGTTCGTCCACATGCACCCGAACGAGACGGTCGCCGAGGCGGTCCGGGTGCTGCGCGAGTACGGCGTCTCGCAGATGCCGGTGGTCTCCCCGGGTGCCGGGCACCCCGACATCATGGCCGGCGAGGTGATCGGCTCGGTGGCGGAGAAGCTCCTGCTGGAGGGCGTCTTCGCGAAGGAGATCGAGCTGACCGACACGCTGGACCGGGTGATGTCCAAGCCGCTGCCGGTCGTCGGTGCGGGCGAGACGGTCACCAACCTGATGACCGTGCTGGAGAAGGCCGACGCCGCGGTGGTGCTGGTGGACGGCAAGCCGCAGGGCATCGTCACCCGCCAGGACCTGCTGGGCTTCCTCGCCGGCCGCGCCGCGCACTGACCCGTCGTCGCCGGCCCTGACCGACCCCGACCTCGCCACCGGCTCCGGTCGGCGGGGCGGACGAGGTTTCGCCCACGATTTGCCCGCGGTTCGCCCACGGGCGAAGTGGTACACCGGCGTCACCTGCCCGCAGCACGCGGTTAACAACCGTCCGGCATCGTGGTGGTCAACGGCAAGACGCCGAGCGAGACGACGGCAACCGTCCGGGAGCGGCTCCCCGGCGGACGCGGTCGGCTCCGGACACGTCGGGCGGTCCTGACCCGGCCCGCCGTGTCCGCCCTCCAACCCGGCAACGGGGGAGAGGGGCCTCCGCGGGAGGTGCCGTCGTCCCGCCCCTGTCCGGCTGCGGCCGGTCGACAGGGTGCGGCGGCTCCCGCGGTACTGCGCGCCGCACGGCGCGTCTCCGCGGTTCCCGGGTGGGGGAACCGAGGCGGAGAACGGCAGGGCCGGTCCTTCTCCGAGGGACCGGCCCTTCCCGTACGCTCACACGCATGACCAGCACTGAAACCACCCAGGACGAGCCGCGCTACGTCCGGCTCAAGATCGAGCTCATCGCGGAGATCACCGACGAGGGCGCGCTCAAGGCGGCCGCCCTGAAGCAGGTGACCGAGGACGAGTACCTCGACGACGACGAGCGCGCCCAGTCCGTCGACGCCATCGAGGTGGACCCGTCGGGTTCGCTCGCCCACTTCATCGACCCGGTGGCGCTGCTCGGCGACGTGCCGGGTGTCGAACTGGCCTCGGCGACCTGGGAGTCGGCGCAGACCGAGTTCGACCCCGAGAACGAGGGCTGGGACGAGTACGTGGTGGACGAGTCCGCAGAGTAGCGGCCTCGCCCCGCGAGCTCGTCACCGCTCGTGAACGCCCGGTCTGCCCCGCAGGCCGGGCGTTTTTTCCCTGTTCACCGGGAAGTTGGGTCATCTCATACGATCGCTTACCCTTCGGAGGTGGAACCGTGCACGGGCGGATTGCGTTTCTGTATCCGTAAATGCCCGGGATGATCAGCAGGGAGACGCGACGTGACGGCACGGGACGGTCAGGGGCGGGCAGGCGGAGGCAACTGGAGCCGGCGCGGAGTGCTCGCGGGTCTGATCGGGGCGCCGGTCCTGCTGCTCGCGGCCTGCAACGACACCAAGAGCGCCGACGCCAACGGCTCGGGCGGTTCGGGCGGTTCGGGCGGTTCCGCTGGAACCCCGGGCGCCAGCAGCGGCTCCGGCGGGACCAGCAGCGCGCCGAAGACCTCGACCGCCGTCATCACCGTCACTCCTGCGGACGGTGCCGCCTCCGCCAGCTTCAGCGAGCCGGTCAAGGTCACCGTCAGCAACGGCACCCTGGGCACCGTCAAGGTCACCGACTCCACGGGCAAGGAACTGGCCGGCCAGCTCGCCTCCGACGGCGCCAGCTGGACCTCGGCCGCCGCCCCCGCCAGCGGCACCAAGTACACCGTGGCCGCCACCGCCCTCGACAAGGACAAGCTGGAGGCGGACGCCAACGCCACCTTCACCACGGCCACCCCGGCCAACACCTTCGTCGGCTACTTCACGCCCGAGGACGGCTCGGTCGTCGGCGTCGGCATGCCCGTCTCGATCACCTTCAGCAAGCCGATCACCGACCGCAAGGCCGTCCAGCAGGCGATCACCGTGATAGCCGAGCCGGGCGTCGAGATCGTCGGGTACTGGTTCTCCAGCACCCGCCTCGACTTCCGGCCGCAGGAGTACTGGGCCAAGGGCACCAAGGTCACCCTCAAGCTCCGGCTCAAGGACGTCGAGGGCGCCAAGGGCGTCTACGGCACCCAGTCCAAGGACGTCCGCTTCACCATCGGCCGCGCCCAGACCAGCGTCGCCGACCTCGCCGCCAAGAAGCTCACCGTCACCACCGACGGCCAGGTCAGCGCCGTCTACAAGATCTCCGGCGGCTCGCCCGAGCACCGCACCTGGGGCGGCAAGATGGTGATCTCCGAGCAGTTCCAGCAGACCCGGATGAACTCGCAGACCGTCAACCTCGGCAGCGAGTACGACATCGCGGACGTGCCGCACGCCCAGCGGCTCACCACCTCGGGCACCTTCATCCACGGCAACTACTGGTCCTCGTCGTCGATCTTCGGCGGCCAGAACACCAGCCACGGCTGCATCGGCCTCCAGGACGCCAAGGGCGCGCAGGACGGCAGCACGGACGGCTACAAGTTCTACAAGAGCTCCATGGTCGGCGACGTGGTCGAGGTCGTGAACTCCGGTGACAAGACCGTCGCGCCGGACAACGGCCTGAACGGCTGGAACCTCGGCTGGGCCGCCTGGAAGGCCGGCAGCGCCGTCTGACGCCGGGAGCCGCCGGTCAGCGCTTCGCGTAGTCGGCGAAACCCTGCCAGTCGACGATCACGCACGGCTCGTCGCCGACGATCCAGGCATCGTGCCCGGGCGGGCAGATCATCAGGTCGCCCGGGCCGAACTCGGTCTCCTGCCCGTCGTCCATGACGATCCTCATCCGGCCCGAGACCACGTACCCGGTGTGGGCGGCCAGGCAGCTGTCGGTCTTGGCGATCGGCTTCACGTGCTTGGACCACTGCCAACCGGGGTGGAACACGGCCCGGCCCACCGGGCCGGCGTCCAGGTTGACCAGACGCAGTTCCCCCGTGCCCTCCTCGAAGGGGCGGACCTCCTCGGGGGCGTCGAAGCTCATGCGGACGAGACCGGACATGGCGCACTCCTCTCCCCACGGACGGCCCGGCCGTCCAGCGAGAGGAGGAGGCAGGCCCGTCTGCTGGCCCTTCCAGTCTGCGCCCCGACCGGCGGGCGGTCACCTCGGGTGGCCGGCCCGCCGGAACGGTCACGGACGGTCAGCCCTGCGTGCGGGCCACGCCGATCGGGCAGGAGGCGCCGGTGCCGCCGAGGCCGCAGTAGCCGTTCGGGTTCTTGGCGTCGGACAGGTACTGCTGGTGGTACGGCTCGGCCGGGTAGAACGGGCCCGCCGGGGCGATCTCGGTGGTGATCGGGCCGTAGCCGAGCGCGGTCAGGGCCGGCTGGAAGGCGTCCCGGCCGGCGGCCGCGGCGGCGGCCTGGACGGGGGAGTGGGTGTAGACGGCGGAGCGGTACTGGGTGCCGACGTCGTTGCCCTGGCGGTTGCCCTGGGTCGGGTCGTGCGCCTCCCAGAAGGTCTTCAGCAGCCGCTCGTAGGAGACCAGCGAGGGGTCGAACACCACCCGGACCGCCTCGGTGTGCCCGGTCAGCCCGCTGCACACCTCCTCGTACGTCGGGTGGGGGGTGTAGCCGCCCTGGTAACCGACCAGCGTCGTCCAGACGCCGGGCAGGCGCCAGAACGTCCGCTCGGCGCCCCAGAAGCAGCCCAGCCCGAAGTCGGCCACCTCCAGGCCGTCCGGGTACGGCCCGGTGAGCGGGTGGCCGAGCACGGTGTGCGGCTCGCGCAGCGCGAAGCCCGGCGACTCCCGGCCGGGCAGCGCCTGGTCGGCGGGAACGAGCGAGGTCTTGTGGCGGTTGAACAGCACGGCCTGCTCCAGCGGGGTAGGGAGGGTTGCGCAGGATTCAACGCGGCGGGCCGCCCCCGGATTCCGGCGCCGCCCGGATTCCGCCGCCGCCCCGGTCCACGGCCGCCCCGGTTCACGGCGGGCTGGGACGTTCCGGAGGGCACCGGCCCGTACGGCCACTAGGCTCGACCCATGACCGAGCACCAGCTTCCCCAGGGCTTCGAGACCCTCGCCATCCACGCGGGTCAGGAAGCAGACCCCCAGACCGGGGCCGTCGTCACGCCGATCTACCAGGTGTCCACCTACAAGCAGGACGGGGTGGGCGGCCTGCGGGGCGGCTACGAGTACAGCCGCAGCGCCAACCCGACCCGCACCGCGCTGGAGGAGTGCCTCGCGGCACTGGAAGGCGGCGCCCGCGGCCTCGCCTTCGCCTCCGGCCTGGCCGCCGAGGACACCCTGCTGCGCACCATCCTCAAGCCGGGCGACCACATCGTGATCCCCAACGACGCCTACGGCGGCACCTTCCGGCTGTTCGCCAAGGTGCTGACCCGCTGGGGCGTCGAGTTCTCCGTCGCCAACACCCAGGACCTGGCGACCGTCCGCGCCGCGCTGCGCCCCAACACCCGCGCGGTCTGGGTGGAGACCCCGTCCAACCCGCTGCTGGGCATCACCGACCTGGCCGCGCTCGCCGAGGTCGCGCACGGCGCCGGCGCGCTGCTGGTGGTCGACAACACCTTCGCCAGCCCCTACCTGCAGCAGCCGATCGCGCTCGGCGCGGACGCGGTCGTGCACTCCACCACCAAGTACATGGGCGGCCACTCGGACGTGGTCGGCGGTGCGCTGGTGCTGGCCGACGCGAGCCTGGGCGAGGAGGTGGCGTACCACCAGAACGCGATGGGCGCCGTCTCCGGGCCGTTCGACGCCTGGCTGGTGCTGCGCGGCATCAAGACGCTGGGCGTCCGGATGGACCGGCACAGCGCCAACGCGGAGAAGGTCGCCGAGCTGCTGGCGAGCCACCCGAAGGTCAGCCAGGTGCTGTACCCGGGCCTGCCCGAGCACCCCGGCCACGAGATCGCCGCCAAGCAGATGAAGGCCTTCGGCGGCATGGTCTCGTTCCGGGTCCAGGGCGGCGAGGAGGCGGCGGTCGAGGTCTGCAACCGCGCGCAGCTGTTCACCCTCGGCGAGTCGCTCGGCGGCGTGGAGTCGCTGATCGAGCACCCGGGCCGGATGACCCACGCCTCGGTGGCCGGTTCGGCGCTGGAGGTGCCCGCCGACCTGGTGCGCGTCTCGGTCGGCATCGAGTCGATCGACGACCTGCTCGCCGACCTCAAGCAGGCGCTGGGCTAGGGCGCGCCCAGAAGTCCGGAGCCTGTCGAAGATCTCCGGCCTCGGTGAGCAGTCCGGGGACCGCGATGGTCACCTGACGCGCTGTCGGCGCACTCGGCCGGAGGAGCCCCTGTGGGCTCCTCCGGCCGGTTCATTGCGTCATGCCCTCACGCGCTCGCGCCGGAGCGGTCCTTCAGGAGCGCTTCCAGGAGGTGGGGGACGCGGGCGTGCAATCCTCGTTCGGGTCAGGCTTGCCGCGCACCAGGTCCCAGAGGTTCCATTCGCCCCACGTGGTCCATGAGTCCGCCGAGGCCCATGAGTGTGGCGGGCGCGGACACGGCTTCGGCGGGCACTTCTTGTCCTCGACCGTGATCGTCACACACGGGCAGTCCGCGGTCAGTTCGACCGTGGTCACCGCGGTCTGGGGCAGTTCGTAGCCGGGGGGAGCGGTGGTCTCCTGCCAGTAGTAGGTGCCGAACGGAAGGTTGTCCGCGGAGCAGACGCCGTCCGCCCCGGTGGTGCAGGGGGATCCGACGGGGGTGTCGGGGTTGGGGCCGGTGGTTTGGAGGCCGGGGGTGCCGTTGGTCTCGTGCCAGAGCTGGAAGGTGGCGCCGGCCAGTGGTTGTCCGGTGGTGGAGTCGACCTTGGTGACCGTGGTGGAGCCGGTCGGGGCGGTGGTCTTGGTGTCCTGGACGGTGACGGGGATGCTCTGTCCGTCGGTGTCGAGGACCACGGTCGTCACCGCGGGCTGCGGCAGGTCGTAACCGGGGGGTGCGGCGGTCTCCTGCCAGTAGTAGGTGCCGAGGGGGAGGCCGGTTGCGGAGCAGGTGCCGTTCGCTCCGGTGGTGCAGGGGGAGCCGACGGGGGTGTCGGGGTTGGTTCCGGTGGTTTGGAGGCCGGG
>NZ_JBHXML010000102.1:13259-28560 GCF_042720345.1 Kitasatospora sp. NPDC058478
TGCGGAGCAGGTGCCGTTCGCTCCGGTGGTGCAGGGGGAGCCGACGGGGGTGTCGGGGTTGGTTCCGGTGGTTTGGAGGCCGGGGGTGCCGTTGGTCTCGTGCCAGAGCTGGAAGGTCGCGCCGGCCAGGGGCTGCCCGGTGGCGGAGTCGACCTTGGTCACGCTGGTGGACGCGGTCGGGGCGGTGGCTTTGGTGTCCTGGACGGTGATCGGGACGTTCTGTCCGTTGGTGTCGAGGACGACGGTGGTGACGTTGAGTTCCGGCAGTTCGTAGCCGGGGGGTGCGGCGGTTTCCTGCCAGTAGTAGGTGCCGAGGGGGAGGCCGGCCGTGGAGCAGGTGCCGTTCGCTCCGGTGGTGCAGGGGGAGCCGACGGGGGTGTCGGGGTTGGTTCCGGTGGTTTGGAGGCCGGGGACGCCGTTGGTCTCGTGCCACAGCTGGAAGGTCGCGCCGACCAGCGGTTGCCCGGTGGCGGAGTCGACCTTGGTCACGCTGGTGGACCCGGTCTCGACGATCGGGGACTTGGTGTCCTGGACGGTGACCGGGACGTTCTGCCCGTTCGTGTCGAGGACCACGGTCGTCACCGCGGGCTGCGGCAGGTCGTAACCGGGGGGTGCGGCGGTCTCCTGCCAGTAGTAGGTGCCGAGCGGGAGGCCGGCCGTGGAGCAGACGCCGTTCGCCCCGGTGGTGCAGGGGGCGCCCACCTCGGTGTCCGGGGTGGCCCCCGAGGTCTGGAGGCCGGGGACGCCGTTGGTCTCACGCCACAGCTGGAAGGTGGCTCCCGCCAGGGGCTGCCCCGTGACGGAGTCGACCTTCGTCACGCTGGTCGAGGCGGTGGGAGTGGGACTTCCGCACGCCGGAAGATCGCCGTTGAAGGGGTAGGCGTGGAACTCGGTCCCGGTCATCCCCGAGCCGGAGTTCTGCAGCAGCGAACCGGTGGTGAAGAACCGTCCGTTCAGACCGGGCAGGCTCATGGTGGCGGTGCTGGCCGGGTTGCCGACCAGCACACTGCCCTGGAACTGCCCCGATCCCTTGAGCGTGACGGACGTCGCGGCGGGGAAGTTCCACAGGAGGCGCTCGCGCAGCCGGTTCCAGGGATCGGTGTCCTGGAGGCTCCCGCTGTAGGTGTTGATGGTGCGGGCGCCGCCCACGAGGTTGACGAGTACCGTCGCGTTCGCGGGGATGCCGGCGAACGCGATGCCCTGGGTGGAGCCTCCGTTCCCGGCGATGTCGAAGTCGACGTTGAAGACCTGGAGTGCGGAGGTGCCGTCACCGGTGAACAGGGTCTGGAACCCCTGGTTGACCGCGGTTCCGGTGGCGGGGCGGGGTGTGCCGACCCCGGCGTAGCACTCGCTCGCCGTCTGCAGCTGGCCGCGCAGTGGCGTGTAGGCGGCTACGGCCTGCGCTTCCTGGACCTTCGTACCGACGATGGTGCCCGTGGCCGTGCCCGCGTAGCGGACGACGCCGCCCTCCGCCAGGAGCCTCTGCCCCGGGGCCACCGTGACGTTGCCTCCGGCGGTGAGGAAGTCGGCGCCGTCCGGCGGGGGGACCCGTGAGCCGACGCCGACGATGCCGATGTTGTAGACGGAGCTGGCTCCCGGGGCTTTGTTCAGGTCGAAGTTGCCGAGGGTCACCACGTGCCCCTCGGCCTCCGCGGCGGAACCGCCGACGTTGAAGTCGCCGCCGACGAAGATGTTGATTCCGGCGTCGCGGCCTGCGAAGGGACCGTTGTTGACCGGGGGGAACGTCGCGGGACAGTCCGCACCCAGGCACGGCCCGAGGCCGCCCGGGAGACCGGCCGCGTACGCGGCCGGTGGTGCGACGAGTGACATGCCGAAGGGCACGAGCGTCAGGGCCAGGACGGAACCCACCGTCCTGCCGAGTCGGCGTCTCCAGGTGACGGTGGTCACCGGGTTCTGACTGGGCTTCACCTCAGTCCTCTCACCATGTGGACCCAATGGGGCCCTCGGAGTGTTCCGGGCTGGAGGGCCGAGCATCGCGACTCACTGGTGTTGTCATCTGAAAATCGTGTTAATGCACCCGTTCGGCTGTGTGTCGACGGCCGATCGGTCCGGGCGCGAGGGACGGCCTCCGGCCGTCGGCGGTCACTGGCCCTGCTGGTCCGCCGTGTACGACTCCATCGCGTGGTTGAAGCGAGCCAGCAGGGCGCAGAACGCCTGCTGCTCCTCGGGCGGCCAGTCGGCCGTCAGGCGGCGGGTCAACTCGGCCCGTCCGTCGCGGACTTCGGCCAGTCGGCCGGAGCCGACCGGGGTCAGCGCGAGGCGTACGGCGCGGCGGTCGGCCGGGTCCTGGACCCGGCCGACCAGCCCGCCCGCGACCAGCGGGGCGACCTGCCGGGTCACCGTGGAGGAGTCGACGCCGAGCGACTCGGCCAGCGCCTTGACGTTGGCGGGCCCGTGCCGCTCCAGGCGGTCGAGCAGCAGGTAGGCGGCCCGGTCCAGCGCGCCGAGACCGCCGCCGGTGGTCCGGACCTGGTCCATCCGGCGGGCGAACACCGCCAGCTGGTACTGGAGTCGGGCGTGCACGGGGTCGGTGCGGTCGGTGGCCTGGGGCGAGGTCGTCGTCATCGCGGCTCACGATCGTCGTGCGGTGAGGGAGGCTCAGAAGCAGCAGCGTACGCGGGCGGAGCGGGCCCGGGAACAGCCCCGACGTCCCGGATTGCCGGTGTCGACCACCGTAGGCTGGCGTTATGCACAACTGGCCGGTCACCCTCGACGACGTCCGCGGCGCCCAGAAGATGCTCGCCGGAATCGCCCGGGTGACGCCGATGGAGGGCAGCCGGTACCTGTCCGGGCTGATCGGCGCGCCGGTCCACCTGAAGTGCGAGAACCTCCAGCGCACCGGTTCGTTCAAGCTGCGCGGCGCGTACGTGCGGATCGCCGGGCTCTCGCCGGTGCAGCGGGCCGGCGGGGTGGTGGCGGCGAGCGCGGGCAACCATGCGCAGGGGGTGGCGCTGGCGGCCGCGCTGCTGGGGGTGCACTCGACCGTGTTCATGCCGGTCGCGGCGCCGCTGCCCAAGGTCGCGGCGACCCGGGAGTACGGCGCGCAGGTGCGGCTGCACGGCGCCACGGTGGACGAGGCGTTGCAGGCCGCGCAGCGGTACTCGGAGGCGACCGGCGCGGTGTTCATCCACCCCTTCGACCACTGGGACGTGGTCACCGGCCAGGCCACCGTCGGACTGGAGATCCTGGAGCAGTGCCCCGAGGTGCGGACCATCCTGGTCGGGGTGGGCGGCGGCGGCCTGCTGGCCGGGATCGCGGCGGCGGTCAAGCCGCTGCGGCCGGACGTCCGGGTGGTGGGGGTGCAGGCGGCGGGCGCGGCCGCGTACCCGCCCTCGCTGGCGGCCGGGCGGCCGGTGTCACTGGAGCACTACGCCACGATGGCCGACGGGATCATGGTCGGCCGGCCCGGGGACATCCCGTTCGAGGTGATCAACTCGCTGGCGGACGGCGTCCGGACGGTCTCCGAGGACGCGCTGTCGCGGGCCCTGCTGCTCGGCCTGGAGCGGCTGAAACTGGTGGTCGAGCCGGCCGGGGCGGCCCCGATCGCGGCGCTGCTGGAGCAGCCGGACTCCTTCGAGGGGCCGGTGGTGGCCGTGCTGTCCGGCGGCAACATCGACCCGCAGCTGATGCAGCGGGTGCTGCGGCACGGGCTGGCGGCGGCCGGCCGGTACCTGTCGCTGCGGGTGCGGCTGGCGGACAAGCCGGGCTCGCTGGCCGACCTGCTGGGGGTGCTGACCAGGCTGGACGCCAACGTGCTGGACGTCGCGCACGTGCGGATCGACCCGCGGCTGGGGCTGACCGAGGTCGAGGTGGACCTGCACCTGGAGACCAAGGGGCCGGAGCACTGCGCGGCCGTGGTCGGCGAGCTGCGGGACGCGGGGTACGTCGTTTCCAGCTGAGTTCGGAGGGCGCCTCAGGCGCTTGGGGGGCCGGGTGTCTCGGGCGCCGGACGGTGCGGGGCGGGCCTCGGCGGATCTCGGCGGATCTCGGTGGATGTCAGTGGTCCCTGTCACGATGGCGGAGCCCTATGCCTTGACGCGATATATCGCGTGCTGCCAGACTCGCGATACATCGCGTTCTGTGCCGTGGTAGGCGAAACCGAGTCGCCCGCATGCCCGAAAAAGGGGCAGAGTGTGACAGATCGCCCATATTCGTCCGAGGAGATGAGGCAGGCCATGGCGCCAGCCATCCAAGCCGAGAACCTGGTCAAGACCTTCGGCGACGTACGAGCCCTGGACGGCGTCAGCCTCGACGTCCCCGAGGGCACGGTGCTCGGGCTGCTCGGCCCGAACGGCGCCGGCAAGACCACCACCGTGCGGGTCCTCACCACCCTGCTGCGCCCCGACTCGGGCCGCGCGGTGGTCGCCGGCGTCGACGTGCTCAAGCACCCCAACAAGGTCCGCAGCCTGATCGGCCTGTCCGGCCAGTACGCGGCGGTCGACGAGTACCTCACCGGCTTCGAGAACCTCCAGATGGTCGGCGAGCTCTACCAGATGAGCGCCCGTCAGGCGAAGGTCCGGGCGCTGGAGCTACTGGAGTGGTTCAACCTCACCGAGGCCAAGGACCGCACCGCCAAGACCTACTCCGGCGGCATGCGCCGCCGTCTCGACCTCGCCGCCGCGCTGGTCGTCCGGCCGCCGGTGATGTTCCTCGACGAGCCGACCACCGGCCTCGACCCGCGCAACCGGCTCGCGCTCTGGGAGGTCATCGAGACCCTGGTCGAGCAGGGCACCACGCTGCTGCTCACCACCCAGTACCTGGAGGAGGCCGACCGGCTGGCGCACGACATCGCCGTCGTGGACCACGGCCGGGTGATCGCCCGGGGCACCGCCGACCAGCTCAAGGCCCAGATCGGCGGCGAGCGAATAGAGGTCGTGGTGCACGAGCCGGGCCTGGTCGCCGACGCGGTCGCGGCGCTGTCCGGGTACGCGCTGGGCGAGCCGGCGGTGGAGAAGAACACCCGCCGGATCACCGTGCCGGTCAGCGGCGGCGCCCGGGTGCTCGCCGACGTCATCCGCGAACTCGACGCCCGCGGCATCGAGATCGACGACATCGGCCTGCGCCGCCCGACCCTGGACGACGTGTTCCTCACCCTCACCGGCCACGTCGCCGAGACGGTGGAGGAGGGGAACGGCTCCGGCGGCCGCGGCCGGGGCGGCCGGGGCAAGGGCGGGCCGTCCGCCGAGGGGTCGGACGGCTCCGACGGCCAGGGACCGGACAAGCAGGCCGTCGCGGCCGGAACGGAGCGCTGAGATGAGCACCGCCACCGAGCACGCCATCGGCGAGGCGATGCCCAGGCAGCGCCGCGGCATCGCCGCCACCCTGCACGACTCCTGGGTGGTCGCCAAGCGCAACCTGCGCCGGATGACCAGGATCCCCGAGATCGTGGTCTTCGGGCTGATGCAGCCGGTCATGTTCGTGCTGCTGTTCTCGTACGTGATGGGCGGGGCGATCAAGATCCCCGGGGCGAGCTCCAGCTCCGACTCGTACATCCAGTTCCTGATGGCCGGCATCTTCGCCCAGACCGTCACCTTCGCCGTCGCCGGCGCCTCCGCCGGGATCGCGGAGGACATGACCAAGGGCCTGGTGGACCGCTTCCGCTCGCTGCCGATGGCCCGCTCGGCGGTGCTGGTCGGCCGCACCCTCGCCGACCTGTGCCAGACCGCGTTCACCGTGATCGTGCTGGCCCTGGTCGCGCTGCTGGTCGGCTGGCGGATCCACGACGGCGTGCTCAACGCGCTCGGCGCCTTCGGCCTGCTGCTCCTGCTCGGCTACGCGTTCTCCTGGATCGGCGCGCTGATCGGCCTTTCGGTGCGCAGCCCCGAGGCGGCCACCTCGGCCGGCCTGATCTGGCTGTTCCCGCTGACCTTCGTCTCCAACGCCTTCGTGCCGGTCAGCTCGATGCCGGGCTGGCTGCAGACGGTCGCGTACTGGAACCCGTTCAGCGCCACCGTGCAGGCCTGCCGGGACCTGTTCGGCAACCAGGTCGGCCCGGTGGACGCCACCTGGCCGATGCAGCACGCCGCGCTGGTGTCGGTGCTGTGGTCGGTGCTGATCACCGCGGTGTTCTCCTGGCTGTCGGTGCGCAAGTACCGCTCGGCCGTGGGCTGAACCGCGCCAAGTGCGCCGCGAGGGCGGCCGCGGAGTCCCTGGACTCCGCGGCCGCCCTCGTCGGTCGGTCAGGTCTGGTCAGGCCGGATCGGGCCGGATCGGGCTGGGTCAGCCGGCGTGCGGCACGACCTTGACGATCTTCACCATGGCGGGCTTGCCGTTCGGCAGCTCGTAGGTCGCCTCGTCGCCGATCTGCTTGCCGTCGATCGCGCGGCCCAGCGGCGACTGCGGCGAGTAGA
Organism: Kitasatospora sp. NPDC058478; assembly: GCF_042720345.1. Taxonomy (NCBI): domain Bacteria; kingdom Bacillati; phylum Actinomycetota; class Actinomycetes; order Kitasatosporales; family Streptomycetaceae; genus Kitasatospora; species Kitasatospora sp. NPDC058478. The sequence continues at coordinate 19,631 of NZ_JBHXML010000102.1, forward strand.
CGTCCATGGTGTCGGAGCCGGCGACCTCGCGCGAGGCGAGCAGGAACTCCATGGTGTCGTCCTCGTCGCCGTCGAAGGCGACCGTGACGACCATGCCCGGGGCCACCACACCCGAGTCGGCCGGCGCCTCGCCGACCTTGGCGCGCTCCAGCAGCTGGGTCAGCTGGCGGATGCGCAGCTCGTACTTGCCCTGCTCCTCCTTGGCCGCGTGATAGCCGGCGTTCTCCTTGAGGTCCCCCTCCTCGCGCGCCGCCTCGATCTTCTGGGCGATCTCGATGCGCCAGGGCCCGGTCAGGTGATCCAGCTCGGCCTTCAGCTGGTCGTAGCCGGCCTGAGTGAGCCAGGTCACGTTCTCACTGGTCTGGGTCACGGGTGCTCCTCGTAGGTGCTGGGGCTGTGCTGCGGGTGTGAGTCGTCAGCAGGGTTGGTGGTGATATCGGTCGTAACTACAAAGCAACGCCCGCTCCCGTACCATCCGGTGCGGAAGGGGCGAAACCACGAGCCTAACAAGTCCTGCCGACAAGCAGAAGGGTCGTTGGCGCGCCATTGACGTCGGCGTTGCGCCACGGTGTACAGCGAATGCGCCACGGTGTACGGCGGTGGTGCGTGCCGGGCCGGGTGCGGGACTTCCTACGGATGCCCGTTCTCCCGATCGGTTATGCGCCGGTGTCCGGCAGAGTACCGGTGGTGCCCGGCAGAGTACCGGTGAGCGGGGCGCGGTGCCGGTGCGACTCGGCGGGCGGGCCGCCTGCGCAGGCGGCCGGACGGACTCCCTGCGCAGGCGGCCGGGCCCACTCCTTCGCGCTTCTTCGCGGGCCTACCTCTTCGCGGGCCTACCTCTTCGCGGGCTTACTTCTTCGCCGGCGTGCAGCCCAGCAGTTCGGCGGTGGTGCCGCGGGCGGTGGTCCGCAGCGTGACCACGGCGTCGTAGCTGGAGCCGCCGGCCGGCACCGGGAAGTCGGCCACCCCGACCACCGAGCCGTCCGACCCCTGCGAGCGGACCGTGCAGCTGCCGGCCGTCCCGCCGCTCTTGCGCACCGCCAGGTGCAGCTCGACCTCGGAGTCCGAGACCGCCTGGAAGGTCGGCACCGAGCCGTTGATCGTGGTCTCGCGCAGCAGGTAGGAGCCGCCCAGCCAGGCCACCAGGCCCAGGCCCAGCACGCCGCAGACCGCGCCGGCCACCTTCAGGCGGCGGTCCGAATCGCGGTCGCCGCGCCGGCCGTAGCGCCCCTCGGGCAGCTGCGGGGTGGTGGTGCTCGCGTTCATCGGACCCAGTCCTCTCCTGACGGGAGGGGCCGCGCGGGTGGTGCGGGGGAATGCGACGCTCCTCCAGTCCGTCACTATAGGAGGGGCACGCCCGCGGCCGGTCCGGCGGGGGCGGGGCTCGACCGGGCCGGGGTACGTCCGCGGCCGGTCCCGCGGCGACGCGGCCCCGACGTGAGCGGCTCGTACGGTGGGCGGACCGGACTTCGCGGAACGCCCGATATGTGGAAGGAACGCAAGGCGTTGACTGAGCAGTTGCGACTGATGGCGGTGCACGCCCACCCGGACGACGAGTCCAGCAAGGGCGCGGCCACCATGGCCATGTACGTCGAGCAGGGAGTGGACGTGCTCGTGGCCACCTGCACCGGGGGCGAACGCGGGTCGGTTCTCAACCCCAAGCTCCAGGGGGACCCGTACATCGAGGAGAACATCCACGAGGTGCGCCGCAAGGAGATGGACGAGGCCCGGGCGATCCTGGGCGTCAAGCAGGCCTGGCTCGGCTTCGTCGACTCCGGCCTGCCCGAGGGCGACCCGCTGCCCCCGCTGCCCGAGGGCTGCTTCGCCCTGGAGGACGTGAAGGAGGCGGCCGAACCGCTGGTCCGGCTGATCCGGGAGTTCAAGCCGCAGGTCATCACGACCTACGACGAGAACGGCGGCTACCCGCACCCCGACCACATCATGACCCACAAGATCACCATGCTGGCCTTCGACGCCGCCGGCGACCCGGACGCCTACCCGGAGGCCGGCGAGCCCTGGCAGCCGCTGAAGGTCTACTACAACCACGGCTTCCCGATGGGCCGCATCCGCGCCCTGCACCAGTACCTCACCGAGCACGGCCACGACTCGCCGTACGGCGAGTGGATCGCGGGCTGGGAGAAGAGCGGCCGCCAGGAGCGCGAGATCACCACCCGGGTGAGCTGCGGCGACTGGTTCGAGACCCGCGACCGCGCCCTGATCGCCCACGCCACCCAGATCGACCCCGACGGGCCGTGGTTCCGCGTCCCGCTGGACGTCCAGCGCGAGGTCTGGCCCACCGAGGACTACGAACTCGCCCGTACCCTGATCGACGTGGACCTGCCGGAGGACGACCTGTTCGCCGGCCTGCGCACCCCCACCCTGGCCGTCGAGGCCGCCGACACGCGCGACTGAACCACCCCCCGATGGCCCGGCTCCCCGTGAGCCGGGCCACCATAGAGATATGAGCGCCCCCGTGAACCTCGTCAACCTCGCCGCCGACCTCGCCGTCGACGACGCCAAGGTCACCCCCGGACTCCTCGGCTTCGTCGTCTTCGCCGCCCTCGGCGTGGCCACCTGGTTCCTGGCCAAGTCCATGAACCGGCAGTTCAAGAAGGTCGACTTCGCGGAGGAGCCGGAAGCCCCCAAGGAGTAGCGCGCGCGGGCGCGCGCGACGGCCCGGCTCGCCGCAGCCGACGTCCCGGCGCCCGGCCCCCGATGCGCGAGGATGGGGGGCATGCCGAACCGTCTCGCGGACGCGACCTCGCCGTACCTGCTGCAGCATGCCGAGAACCCGGTCGACTGGTGGCCCTGGGGGCCGGAGGCGTTCGCCGAGGCTGAGCGGCGGGGGGTGCCGGTGCTGCTCAGCGTCGGGTATGCCGCGTGCCACTGGTGCCAGTGAACTTGTCAACCGAGTAGTGGGTCTGGCGGGAGCTTGCCGGCACCACCTGGCCGAGCCGAGGCCCCATGGCGAGCCACCGACCCGACAAGCAGGAGATGGGCGGATCAGAGTTTCTGCACCCCGAGGTCGGCGAAGAGTTTCCTGGTGGCGGGGTCGACCGAGTAGAGCACCAGGCCGCAGATGGAACGGGTCATCAGTACGCCGTAGGCGTTGCGCAATGCCCTGGTGAGCTCGGTGTCGTCCTTGATCTGTGAAGCCTTGCTCTTCACGTGCTCGCGGTGGGCGACCCAGGCGCCGTCCTCCCACGTGAGATCGGGGCCTATGATCACGCCGCCCCACTCGTACTCGAGCCCCTGGGCCGTGTGCACGCACCCGATCTGCCCGAAGCCTCCGGGGTCGGTCGCCCAGAACTTCCGCTTGGGTATTCCCTGGGTGCTGTGGTTGTCGCCGGCGTTCCAGGGGCGTGCCCAGTCGGGATCGGGGCTGACGTCGGGGAAGGTGCCGGTGTCGTCGGTCCAGCCCCAGCACATTCCGGCGCTCATCCGGGCGCTCACGCCCGCCGGGTCCTTGCTCTGGAGGAAGGACTCCATCTCGGCGGCGCTGTCAGCGTAGTAAAGCTCGAAAGGCTCGGGATCGGTGGCGCCGTCCGGGCGCCACGCGATGGGGTCTCCGGCCGTGAGTCGGCTGACCCAGGTGTCGTAGGTCGAGCTGCCGACAGTTCGGAGCACCCGGTCCAGGCTGATCGGCACGATCTCCACACCGAGGTTCTGGAGCTCGCTCTTGAGTCTCTCAGGAGACCAGACCTCTTCCGCGAAGAGGCGTTGGTCACCGTCGATGAAGAAGACCGGCACGCGAGCGTGGGTGACGACTTCTTCCACCGAGGTCGGTCCTGTCTTCCGCATCCCGAAGGAACCGGTCTTCGGTCGCAGGCTGAGGCGGTGAGCTTCGTCGCAGACGATCAGGTCCAGCTCGTCGGGCCCGAACTTGTCGGCGACCTGCACCAGTGGTCTGAAGACCTTTTGGTAACCTTTGGCGGCCCGCTTGAAGGTGTCGCGAGAGGCGATGCCACCGGAAACGAAGGCAGCAGAGCGCCCGGCTTGCAGCGCTTCTCCCAGCGCTGTGAGCGCAACGAGTGACTTGCCGCTGCCCGCACGTCCCTCGATGACGAATACCTTCTTCACCCCCTGCGACCCGACGGCTGCCGTGGCATCGGCGATAGCCCGGACCGCCCGCAGTTGGTGTTCGACGAGACTGAACCGGGTGTGCCCGTTGATGATCGCCCCGGTCTCGTCGGTCAGAAGGTTGCTCGAGCGTCGGCGTCCGAGTAACTCCTGTGCGGCCTCCGCGCCGGAGTCGGAGCTGAAGTTCGCGGTTAGGAACTTCTCCAGGTCCCCCGGTTGCCGCGCGGTGAACGTGGGGATTCCCGGGCGAGGAGACACCCGGCTGATCCACTGGTGCTCCGGACCCATCAGGTTGTGCAGGTAGGCCGTGCCCACGAGGTTGACGTAGCGGTCGTCGAACATGCTGTGGTGCTTGCGCAGGTCGTCCATGTTGTTGCTGACCTGGACTGCAGGATGCTTGAGGTGCCTCTTGTACTCAGGGAACGGTGCGTAGACCAGATCCCTGGCGCAGCGCCGGCAGAGCGTGGTGTTCCCCTCCGCCCTGCAAGAGGCACAGAGCCCGGCCGTCTCCGACAGGGTTGGACGCTCGATGCTGCCCCACTGCTTGAGCTCGATGACCGCATAGCTGAGCCGTCCCGATGGATGCCGTCCTGCGAGGACGACGTCGATGTGGTTCATCTGGCCGTCGGCGAGGTACTCGATGAACATCCGCACCTGGCCGAGCCCGAGGTTGTCCAGCGTGGTCGCCAGCTCGTAGACGCTCTCACGCCAGGACCTGACATCCGAGGGGCTCGGCTTCTTGTCCTTCGGGTGCGCGGCGGAGTAGCACTCGCTGATCCTCCGGACCAGCTGGTGGCGGTCCCGCACCAGACGTTGCACGGGCCAGAACGCCTCCAGCGGCTTCCAGCCGCCCCCGACCGCCATCCCGTCTACCCCCAGCAGTGAGTGAAAGCTCTTGCGAGCTGAGCCATCTGGAACCTAGCAGAATCGATTCTGCAGCCAGCCTGCGCGTCACTTACTGGTGGCGTCACCGCCACAGAAGAGGCCGGTCGTGGTTGTCGAATGGGTGTTGGTGGATGTGGCCCCGGCTGCCCTGAAGCGGAGCTCGGTGCTTGAACGGCCCCGGCGTGACCAGGCCGCTGTGCAGGACGTACTCCAGTGTGAGCATGAGGTCGGTGTCCGCCTGCTCAGAGGTGTGTCGGCATCGATCCGGCGAGAGAAGGCGTCACGGGTCGTGACCGGGTATCGCGATCCGTCGCCGGTGGGATCAGCGAGACCGGCACGGGGTACCGCCCGCAACAGTGGCCGGGACGTTCTCGCTGCCCGCGTGGTCAGTTTGGTGCGAGCGCGACAGCTGATACCTCCGGCCCTCGGGGGATCGTCCACCCGGCCAATCGTTCCAGAGCCAGGCGGACCGCTCCGATGAGTGTGCGCGGATATCCCGGCGGGACAGAGTACGGATCGTTAAGGGCGAGGTCCCGGATTCTAGTCAGGTACTTCTGGGGCCTCGGTGAGCCTGAGTTCACGGCCGGCGAGGTAACCACAGGCGAGCTCGATGATGAGTGGCCAGTGTTTCATGGTCGTTGACAGGTCGACCGCGTTTTCGAGGATCATCAGCCAGCGCTCGGCGGAAGCGCTCAGGAGAGAGCGCAGACCAGGTCTCCCAGCTGGGCTCTCTCCCCGGCGGGCTGGTCGACGCTGCGCAGCAGGCAATCGTGCACGGTCCGGAATGAGTTGATGAGGTAGGCATCACTTTCGGCGGTGATCCGGAAGACCTGCTCGTAGGAGTCTGCCAAGTGGTGGGCGTAGGCATTGGCGAGACCGGTCTCGCCAATGCCGGACGGCCCGAGGAGGGCGCAGCTCGCGATGGCCTGTCCGTTCTGTGCGTGCTCGAGGGTGCCGCAGACACGAGCGAGACAGCTGAGGCCCTCGTCGGCAGGTTGTAGATCTACATCGCCCAGGTCACGTACTTCTAGGCTAGCCTGGAGGTCTCATCGCTGTGGTCGGAGGTGCAATGAGCTGTGGCGAGCGGCTCGACGCTCTGGATATGGCCGACAGCAATTTATGCAGCGAGCGCGCGCGGAGATGTGGGACTCTAGCTCACGAGCCGGCGGAACTGCTCATTGAGCAATCGAAACTCTCCGGGCTTCGGCCTGTCGCGAATCAACGCGCCGTCAGGGTCGCGTCGAGGGCCGAGAGATTTCTTAACTTCTTCGACTAGCAGGACCAAGTCGTCGTCATCGAGCACCAGGACGAACTCGCGGCGGTTCAATGCCACGTCGCGGCAGCGCAGCAAGAAACGCTCCTTGTCGACGAATGAGCGGCAGGCGATTATTCCGACCTTTCCTCGCAGCGGGGTGAACCGTCCGCATAGCTGGTCTAGTTCCGGATTTCCCAGATCGGATCCGTAGTTCTTGCACTCAACGAACAAATATGAACACTGGTGTCCCTGTCGGGTGAGCCAGTCAAAGAATCCGCGCCGGTCTCGGTTCGTGTAGGTGATGTCAATCCGCTTCCTGCCTTCGTCGACAAGATGCTCTATCACGGGCTGGGTCAGTGCCGGATAGAACAGGGCAGTGAAAAGCGACTCAATGGCCTTGTGGTAGCGCGAGGCATGCTGTGGCCCGGAGGGTACTTCAAGCACTGCTTCAAGCAGAGCGTCGAAATCTACGGGGTCAGTGCCGGTTGCCGTGCTCAGCTGCGCGTGGGTGAGCGGCTTGATAGGCAGGGCCTGCTTCTTGTCTTTGTATGCGCGGAAGATCTCGACCCTGTCTTCTGAGAGCTCCACCATTCGCGCCTTGTCGCCGCCGTACTCTGCTTCGATGTCCGTCTGCTCAAGCAGGCGCCCCGCTTCCTTTGCGGCCTGGATCAGCTTTCCGGTGGGCTTGTCGCTTTCAGCTGAGAAGAGCGCCGGCGCCAAGTGGTTACGGAAATACTCCTGCTTCGTGAGTAGGAGATCGTGTCGTACGATAACCTTCGGGACGAGTAGGAGAGGCTTTCCATCCGCTACGGGAAGGCGCGTCGCGGAAGCGTCCCACTCCCGACGCTTCGAGTCCCATGCCAGCCCGCAGTAGACATCGTCGACGAGTGGTATTCCATACATCGAGGCTATTGACTGTGTGTAGGAGGTCAGCATTCCCCGAATCACACAGGTTGTGATATCTGAGACTATGTCCTTCCCGATGTCATCGATGAAGAGTGCGGTATCTTCGAGGTCTGCTAGCAGTCCACTCTTTGCGGCCCGACTTGCGGATAGGTTGGCGCATATCCGCGCCACAAGGTACGGGCCGAGTGCGCGGCCTCTGGACTTCCCCCTTGAGAGGCCAAAGTGAGTCTCATTGGGCTCTTGGAGACGAATGAGAAGGTCGCGAACCCTGCGGTTGTCGCCGAGGCTGAGTGACTGAACAATAGTGTCGAAGAACGTGCTGAGCATCTCCAGGCACTGGTGAGACCACTCGTCGGGGAGCTTCTTCAGCGTGCTCGGATCTATGTAAACGGGGGTGTCGTTCACCGTATCAACGTCTACGAAATCGAGGGTCGGCTGCGTGCGTCCGAGGTTGTAATAGTCAGAGACGTGCATGGCTCCCCCGAGAATTTTACTTATCGGCAACCGAGGCTATCTACCCGACTTCCGATGGTCCTACTCGCGTCACTTTTCCTACTCGCCGGTATGCGCTCGATATCAGCCATCATCGGATCCCCCTGCCGCAAGTCTTGACGTCCGTTCGACCTGCACTCCTGCCCGGCCGGAGCTAGTGGGCAGAACCTCCCAGGCGTGTACTGGTCCTTCCTTTCATTGGGATGTCAGCCACGGTCGCCCCTCCAGCTTGACGACCACCTGCGTTCGCCCTGGAGCAGCGGTACCCATCCGGCGACAACGTCCGGTGCCGACAAGGCCATGTTCAGACCCGCTTCGCTCAGTTGCGTAGGTGCTAGTCCCGAGGTGATGAAGAGCAGTACCCCGCCTTGCTGTTTGATCAAGCGCTTCATGTCACGTGAGACCTCGGACGACCACTCCTCAAGGCCCAGTTTCACGACCAGCCCTCTCCGACTCACGGTAGCGAGCCCGGGGACGGTGTTAAGCGCACGATCAGCGGGCAGCATTCCTTGCCGCCGATGGATGTAGGACGGAGTCATCTGCCACTGGCCGTCCTCGCGTTGGGCCAGTTCGACGGATTCCACGCCCGTGTTCACCATCATGACCACTGGGCTCATGCCGTCCAGTACGACCTGGGGTGTGCGGGCTGCACTCGCCGTCCAGGTCAGACGAGGCTCCGACGTGCGGATGATCTTGAAGATTCCGAGGCCATTGTCACGATGGGTGCCGTCATTGTCAGTCCATTCGGGGTAATGACACATCCCCAGGTGGTTGAGACTGGCGGTGGCGCCCCAGGGCTGCTCGAACACACGCAGTGCGGGCACACCTCTTCCCAGCGATAGCCCGCAATACTGGCAATCAAGCGGCCACAGCCCCTCCATCACATCAGCGAGTTGCTCCTGTGCCAACCGTTTCTCGGTGGTCTTGCTCACCGCCACGGCCTGGAGTCCGCCACGGTCGGCCTCCGCGCGGACGATCCGCCAGTCGGGCATCAACAAGGGGGTGCGCTGCCGGGCTTTGCTGAACCACGCTTCGGCATTCTCCGAATCGCCCTCCCAAGCCAAGACGGTGCCGAACGTGATCACGGCATCAGGATCGCCGTCCGCGGCGGCTGCCGAAGCACCTTGCCTCGCCTGTACCAGGTAGTAAACCGCCGCGTCCTTCTGCTTCCGATAGGCGAGCCAGCCGGCGAACGCCAGCGCTGCGGCGGACAGGCCCTGAGCTTCCCCCGTTGTGCGGGAGGTGGTGATTACCTGGTCAGGGCAGGTGTGGGTGGTGCGACGGCCACCGGTTCGGCCGTCGCCTGGTCGGC
>NZ_JBHXML010000103.1:0-27811 GCF_042720345.1 Kitasatospora sp. NPDC058478
GTCGCGGCCGGCCGGGCGCCGTGGGGGAGAGCCGGGGATCAGCCCTCCTGGGCGAGGCTCTTCATGTCCTCGTAGCCCATGCCGAGCTTGCTGAACATCTCCTGCTGCGCCAGGGGCAGGCCGAGGGCCTTCAGCTCCTCGGCCTGGGCGGGGGTCAGCGGCTTGCCGGGGGTGAGCGCCGGGGTGCCCGGGGTGCCCGGGGCGGTGCCGCCCTTGCCTCCGCTGGTGGCGCCGGAGGTGAGGAGGGTGAGCATGGCGCTCTGGATGTCGTCGCTGGTCAGCGTGACGGCGTCGGCGGGGGCCTCGACGGTCGGGGCGTTCTGGTTGAAGGCGAGCTTCACCGGGAAGTTGACGCCCGGTGCGGCCTTCGCCTCCAGCTGGGCGAGGTCGAAGGTGGCGGCGGAGAGCTTGCCGTCCTTCAGGTAGAGGTCGGCGCCGACCTTGTCCTCGCGCACGGTGCTCGGGACGGAGGTGGGGAGCTTCCCGAACTGCTGGGGGAACTTGGCGGCCAGCGGCTTGACGGCCTTCAGCAGTTCGTCGGCCAGCTGGCGGCCCGGGGCGCTCATCCAGATGTGCTCGGCGCCGTCCTTCTTGCCCTTGTCCTCGAAGGTGACGGTGCGGGACAGCACGTCCTTGAGGGAGTTGGTCAGCTGCTTGGCGGACTCCGGGTCCAGCGAGGGCTGTCCGCTCGGGGTGCTCGGGGTGGCCTTGGCGCCGTCGAACTTCTTGGTGTCGTCGGCGAGCTTCTGCAGGTCGAAGGAGACCCACTTGCCGGCCAGCACGTCCTTGACCGGCTTCAGTTCGGCGGGCAGGTCGCTGCTGATGGCGTCGACCTGCGACGGGTCCTCGCCGACCAGCTTCACCAGGCCCTTGGCGTCGGCGCGCAGGAACGCCTTGGCGTCGACCTGGCGGTACTCCAGCAGCGCGGTGCCCTTCCGGTCGGAGAGCACGTAGGACAGGCGCACCGACTTGTCGAGCGTCAGGTCCTTGTCGGCGCCGTTGCTTTGCGCGTTCTTGAAGGTGTCGAGGTCCTTCAGCGGCTTGTCGGCGGACACCGCGACGGAGAAGTTCAGCCCGGACACGGCGTCGGCGCTCTTCGGGTCGACCTTGTCGCCGGTGGCCGCACCGAAGGCGATGATCTGCTCGGGAGTGGCGTCCACGGAGAACGTGAGGCCGGCGGCCTTGCCCTCGCCGACCTTGGTGAAGGCCTTGGACACCTTCTGCGCGGCGGACAGCTGCTCGACGGTGCCGCAGGCGGCCAGGCCGGCGGCGAGCACGGATGCGGTGACGGCGACGGGAACGGTTCCGCGCGCGGCCCGGCGAATGGCGGTGTTGATGGTACGTCTCCTGTGTAACGGGGTCTGACCACATGGTCAGACCGGTCCCTCCCCGGTGGCGTCAAGCGCCACAGTGCTTACACATTTGATCACATCATCAACAAGGGGGTGGCCGATTATTTCGGACCGGCGCAGCCCCGGCCGAGGCGCAGTGCGGTGTCGATCAGCGGGACGTGGCTGAAGGCCTGCGGGAAGTTGCCGACCTGGCGCTTGAGCCGCGGGTCCCACTCCTCCGCCAGGAGCCCGAGGTCGTTGCGGATGGACAGCAGCTTGTCGAACAGCTGGTGCGCCTCGTCCGTCCGGCCGATCATCGCCAGGGCGTCGGCCAGCCAGAACGAGCAGGCCAGGAAGGCGCCTTCGTCGCCCGGCAGGCCGTCCACCCCGCCGCTCGTGGGGTAGCGCAGCACGAAGCCGTCCTCGGTGGACAGCTCGCGCTGGATCGCCTCGACGGTGCCGATGACGCGCTTGTCGTCCGGCGGCAGGAAGCCGACCTGGGGGATGAGCAGCAGCGAGGCGTCGAGTTCCCGCGAGCCGTAGGACTGGGTGAAGGTGTTGCGGTCCGGGTCGTAGCCGTGGGTGCAGACGTCCTCGTGGATGGTGTCGCGCAGGGCGCGCCAGCGCTCCAGCGGCCCCTCGCAGTCGGTCTGCTCCAGCAGTTGGACCGTCCGGTCGACGGCGACCCAGGCCATCACCTTGGAGTGGACGAAGTGCCGGCGCGGGCCGCGGACCTCCCAGATTCCCTCGTCCGGGTCCTGCCAGTGCTCCTCCAGCCAGGAGATCAGCCGCAGTTGCAGCAGGTGGGCGTGGTCGTTGCGGGCCAGGCCGGTGTGCTGGGCGAGGTGTAGGGCCTCGACGACCTCGCCGTAGACGTCGAGTTGCAGCTGCCCGGCGGCGCCGTTGCCGATCCGGACGGGGCGGGAGCCCTCGTAGCCGGGCAGCCAGTCGAGTTCGGTCTCCACCAGCTCGCGCTCGCCGGCGATGCCGTACATGATCTGGAGGTTCTCCGGGTCGCCGGCGACGGCGCGCAGCAGCCACTCGCGCCAGGCCTTGGCCTCGTCGCGGTAGCCGGTGCGCAGCAGCGAGGAGAGCGTGATGGTGGCGTCGCGCAGCCAGGTGTAGCGGTAGTCCCAGTTGCGGACGCCGCCGATGTCCTCGGGCAGCGAGGTGGTGGGGGCGGCGACGATGCCGCCGGTGGGGGCGTAGGTGAGGCCCTTGAGGGTGATCAGGGAGCGGATCACGGCCTCTCGGTAGGGGCCCTGGTAGGTGCACTGGGCGGCCCAGTCGCGCCAGAACTCCTCGGTGGCGGCGAGCGCCTGTTCGGCGTCCGGCCGGTCGGGCGCGCCGAGGTGGGAGGCCTGCCAGGTCAGTGCGAAGGCGATCCGCTCGCCGGCGGTGACGGTGAAGTCGGCGTAGGTGGTCAGGCCGCGGCCGTAGGTCTCGGACTCGCCGTCCAGCCACACCGAGTCGGGCCCGGCCACGGCGACGGTGCGAGTCCCCGTGCCGTCCGTGACCTTGTGCACCCAGGGCACGATGCGCCCGTACGAGAAGCGCATCCGCAGGGCCGAGCGCATCCGGACGGTGCCGGCGACGCCCTCGACGATCCGGATCAGTTGCGGGGCCGCCGTGCCGCGCGGCGGCATGAAGTCGATCACCCGGACGGTGCCCCCGGCGGTGTCCCACTCCTGTTCCAGGATCAGCGAGTCGCCCCGGTAGCGCCGCCGGTGGGCGGGCGGGGCGTCACCGGGGGCGATCCGCCAGAAGCCGTGCTCGTCCGTGCCCAGCAGGCCGGCGAAGACGGCCGGGGAGTCGAAGCGGGGCAGGCACAGCCAGTCGACGGCGCCGTCCCTGCCGACCAGGGCGGCGGTCTGCATGTCGCCGATCAGCGCGTAGTCCTCGATGCGGGCGGGCACGTGGTTCTCCAAGAAGGGTTCACAGGAAGGTTCGGCAGAGGGGGGTGTACAGGCCGGGCAGGGCCGGGCCGGGCTCACTCCTTGAGCGAGCCCGAGTTGGCGCCGCGCACGAAGTGGCGCTGGAAGCAGAAGAACAGGATCGCCACCGGGAGGGTGGAGACCAGCGCCGCCGCCAGCTTGAGCGGGTACTGCGTCCCGGAGCCGAGGCCGCCGGAGACGAAGTGCGCCAGACCGGTGGTGAGGGTGTCGTGCTCGCTGGACTGGGTGGAGACCAGGAAGTGCGTGAACTCGTTCCAGGAGCCCTGGAAGGAGAGCACGGTGAGCGTGATCAGCGAGGGCCGGGACATCGGCAGGACGACGGACCAGAAGATCCGGAACGTCCCGGCGCCGTCGATCCGCGCCGCCTCCTCGATCTCGCGCGGCACCGACTCGAAGAACTGCTTCATGATGAAGATCCCGGCGGCGTCGACCAGCAGCGGCAGGATCATGCCGCTGTAGCTGTCGAACATGCCGAAGCTCTTCAGCACCAGGAACTTCGGGATCAGCAGCACCACGCCCGGCACCGCCATCACGGCCAGCACGAAGGCGAACAGCAGCCGGCGGCCCGGGAACCTGATCCGGGCCAGCGCGTAGCCCGCCATCGAGTCGAACAGCACCCGGCCGGCCGTCACCAGGACGGTCACCACCACGCTGTTGCCCAGCCAGCGCAGGAACGGGATGTTCTCGACGCCCTCCGCCAGGCCGAACAGCCGCCGGTAGGAGGCCAGGGTGCCGCCGTCGGGCAGCACCGACATCGGGTGGGCGGCCGCGTCCGGGTCGGTCTTGAAGCTGTTCACCAGCTGGAGCAGGAACGGCAGCAGGTAGAGCAGCGCGAAGCCGAGCAGGACGGCGTACCCGAGGAGCCGCAGCGGCCGGGGGAAGCGGCCGAGGATCGGCTTGTCCACGGCGGGCTTGCGGTCAGCGTGCGGCACGGCGGGCTCCCTTCGGGCTGCGGCGGGGCTTGCCGTCCCGTTCCCGCAGGACCCACCGCTGGACGGCGGTGAGCAGCAGGATCAGGCCGAGCAGGACGAACGCGATGGCGGCGCCCTGCCCGAAGTCGGCGTTGTCGAAGCCGGCCGAGTAGGACAGGTAGGCGGGAGTGAGGGTGGTGTTGCCGGGCGCGCCCTTGCCCATCACGTACACCTGGTCGAAGACCTGCCAGGTGGAGATCAGGCCGAGGGTCAGCACCAGGAACAGGACGGGCCGCAGCGCGGGCAGGGTGACGTGGCGCAGCAGCTGGCGGCGGTTGACGCCGTCGAGCGCGGCGGCCTCCTCCAGTTCGCGCGGGATGTCCTGGAGGGCGGCGAGGAAGATCAGCATGAAGGTGCCGGAGGTGGTCCACACCGCCATCAGGATCAGCGTGCACATCGCGACCGAGGGCCCGGCGAACCACTCCGACCAGGACAGCCCGAGCGGGCCGCCGGTGCCCGGGGCGGGCTGGTCCAGGCCGAACCAGCCGAGCACCAGCCAGATCACCCCGCGCGGGTCGGCGAACCAGTTCGGCCCCTTGACCCCGAGCCAGCCCAGCATCCGGTTGACGGCGCCGCTGCCCTGGAAGAGGAACAGGAAGACCGTCGAGATCGCGATCGAGCTGGTGACGGACGGGAAGTAGAACACCGTGCGCAGGGCGCCCCGGCCGCGCAGCATCCGCTGGTTGACCAGGATGGCGAGCAGCAGCGCCAGCACCGTCTGCAGCGGCACCGTCAGCAGGACGTAGTACAGCGTGTTGCGCATCGAGGTGGCGAACAGCGTGCGGTCCAGGCCGTCCTCGGCGAACAGCCGGCGGTAGTTGTCCAGGCCGATGAAGTCCGCGCTGCCGCTGAACGGGTTGGACTGGCCGTCCCAGTGCAGCAGGCTGACCCACAGGGCCATCCCGATCGGCAGGACCATGAAGAGGCCGAGGACCAGGACCATGGGGCCGGCGAACAGCCAGCCCCATGCTCCCTCGCGCAGGCCGCGCCGGCGTATCGTGCCGGTGGAGCTGTTACTTGGCATTCTTGATGGCCTGCTCGCCGTTGCGCTGGAGGGTGGCCAGGATGGCCGCCGGGTCGCCCGTCTTCAGCGACTGGAGGTCGGTGTTGAACTGGGTGAGCACCTTGGTGAACCCGGCGATGGTGACCGGCGCCTGGGCGTTGGCGACGCCGTCGACCCAGGCCTTGGACTCGGGGTACTTCTGGGCGTAGGCGCTCAGCGCGCTGGTGCGCGAGGGCATCACGCCGAAGGCCTGGGCGAACTCCAGCTGCTGGTCGGCGGAGGCGAGGTGCTTGACCAGGTCGACCCCGGCCGCCTGGTGCTGGCTCTTGGCGGCGATGCCCCAGCAGTTGCTGAAGGCGAGGGTGCCGGGGCCGGCCGGGCCGGCGGGCAGCGGGAGCACCTTGTACTGGACGTTCGGGTAGTCCTTGGCCATCGCGCCCTTGAGCCAGTTGCCCTCGATGGTCATCGCGGCCTTGCCCTTGCCGAGCGCCTCGCCGCCCCAGCCGGCGTCCACCTCGGCGACGTACTTGGCCGAGCCGGCCTTCATCATCGACTGCACGTACTCCAGTGCCTGCTTGTTGGCCGGGTTGTCGGCGGTCATCGCGGTCTGCTCGGGGTTGGTGATCCAGCCGCCGGCCTCCTTGAGCAGGGCGCCGAGCCGCTGGTAGTCGGGGGCGGTCACCAGGCCGGTCACGCCGTCCTTGGTGAGCTTGGCGGCGTCGTCGGAGAGCTGCTGCCAGCTGGTCGGGTAGTCGGCCTCGGTCAGGCCGGCCTGCTGCCACAGCGTGGTGTTGATCGCCAGGCCCAGGGTGGAGGTGTCCTTGGGCAGGCAGGTGAGCTTGCCGTCGTAGCTGAAGGCCTTGCGCAGCGGCTCGGAGAAGTCGGCGGCGTCCGGGATCTGGTCGCCGTAGGCGTACAGCGAGCCGCCCTTGGCGTAGTTCGCGAACTGGTCGGAGTTGACGTAGAAGAGGTCCGGCGGGTTGCCGCCGGCGAAGGCCTGGCCGAGCTGCTGGTTGATGTCGCTGGCGATCTGCACGGTGACGGTGTTGCCGGTCTTCTTGGCCCAGTCGGCCGTGGCGGCCTTGACCGCGGCCGTCTCGGCCTCGCCGGAGGTGGCGATCAGCACCGTCAGGCTCTGGTTGCCGCCGGAGGACTGCTTGGCCGGTGAGTCGCCGAAGCCGCCGGAGGAGGAGCAGCCGGTGACGGCGCCGAGGGTGACGGCCGCGCAGACGGCTGCCGCGGCGAGGGTGCGGGAGGTGGCCATGCGGGATCTCCTTGCGAGGGTGGGTGGGGGAGTGGGCGGAGATGGTTTCGGGGGGAGTGGCGGTCAGACGCTTTCGCGCAGGACCAGCTCCGGTTCCAGGAGCACGTGTTCGGTCGGCCGCTGGTGGTCGCCGAGGCGTTCCAGCAGCAGCCGCATGCACTCGCGGCCGACCGCGTCGAGCGGTTGGGCGAGGCTGGACAGCGACGGGAACAGGAGGGGGGCGATCGGCGAGTCGTCGAAGCCGATGACGGCCGCGTCCGGGCCGGGGGTGCGGCCGTCGCGGCGCAGCGCCTGGTACCAGCCGAGCGCCAGGGTGTCGCTGGCGGTCACGACCGCGGTCGCGCCGGTCGCGAGCAGCCGTTCGGCGGCCTCGGTGGCGCTCGTCCGGTCGTCCGGGCTCTCGGCCCGGCGGCCCCGGGTGGGCAGGCCCAGTTCGCGCATCGCGCTCTGCCAGCCGCGGGCGCGGTCGTCGCCGACGCCGGAGCCCTTCGGCCAGCCGAGGAAGCCGATCTTGCGGTGGCCGAGCCCGGCCAGGTGCCGGACGGCGGCCGAAGTCCCGGCGGAGCCGTCGACGTCGACCCAGTCGCCGACGTCCCGGCCGGACCAGGTGCGGCCGAAGGCGACGTACGGGACGCCGCGTTCGTGCAGCCAGCCCTGGCGGCGGTCGCCGCGGTCGGTGCTGCTGAGGACGAAGCCGTCCGCGCCGTGCTCGTCGAGGAGCTGCTGGTAGCTGGTGAGTTCGTCGTCCCCGGGGGCGACGGCGAACAGCACCACCCGGTAGCCGGCCTGGTCGGCGGCTTCGGAGAGGGAGTGCAGGAACTGGTCCAGGACCGGGGTCGGGACGCCGGTGCTGCTGGAGCGGATGCCGTAGCCGATCAGCCGGCTGGCCCTGGTCTTGAGCGCCTGCGCGGCCCGGTGCGGGCGGTAGCCGAGCTCGTCGATCGCGCGCTGGACCCGCTCCAGCGTCTGCGGGCGCAGCAGCTCGGGCGAGTTGATCGCGTTGGACACCGTCTGACGGCCCACGCCGGCCCGGGCGGCGACCATTTCGAGGGTCGCGGCGGACCCTGTCCTGGGCCGGGGCGATGAGTGTGCATGCATGACGGCGATCCTAGGTTCTGTCTTCATTGACAAGATCTTGGAGCGTTCCAATACGGGGTTCCATCTTCCCCACCAGGGGGGTTAATGTCTTGGAACGCTCCAATGGCAGAAAGGTTGCGCCCGAGTGGAAGCAACTGTCAAGCCCCAAAACGAGGATGAAGAGACCATGTCAGCGATCGCCCTGCAGCCGTTCCTGCACGACGCCCAGCTCTCCGTGGCCGCCCCGAGCTTCTGTGCCTCGCGCCCGGACGGGCGGATCGGCGAAGGCGCGGACGGCTTCTACCACGGGGACCGCCGGATCCTCTCCCGCCTGGAGGCCGGCGTCGCCGCAGTCCCCAACACCCCCGTCGCCACCGCACACGGCGAGGACGGACGCACCACCTTCGTCACCGTGCTGCGCGGCATCGCCGAACTCACCCCCGACCCGGCCGTCACCCTGGAACGCCGCCGGGAGCTGCACCCCGGCCGCCTCGTCGAGCGCTACACCGTCCGCAACGCGGGCGACCTCACCGCCCGCCTGCGCCTGGACGTACGCGCGGAGAGCGACTTCGCCGCGATGGACAGCGTCAAGGCCGGCCGCGCCACCCAGGCCCTCACGCCCACCGCCGGCCCGAACGGCCTGCGCTGGAGCGAGGGCCCGCTCAGCGCCGCCCTCACCGTCGAGCCGGCGCCCGACCACCTCGCCGCCGACACCGGCACCCTGGGCTTCGACCTCGAACTCGCCCCCGGCCAGAGCTGGCAGGCCGTCCTGGAGTGCACCGCCGAGCACCGCGACGGCGACCTCTTCCCCGCCCCGGCCGCCGACGCCGCCCCGTGGCGCACCCCCGCGATCACCGGCCGCGACCACCACCTCGCGCACTGGATCACCCGCTCCCACCACGACCTGCGCGGCCTCCTGCTCACCGACCCGCTGGAGCCCGGCGACCACTTCCTCGGCGCCGGGGCCCCCTGGTTCCTCACCCTGTTCGGCCGCGACTCCCTCTGGGCGGCCCGGATGATGCTCCCGCTCGGCACCGAACTCGCCGCCGGCACGCTGCGCACCCTGGCCCGCCGCCAGGGCCGCGCCCTCGACCCGGCCACCGAGGAGCAGCCCGGCAAGATCCTCCACGAGGTCCGCCGCGACGAGCAGCACCTCGACAACGGCTCCCACCTGCCGCCCTGCTACTTCGGCACGGCCGACGCCACCCCGCTGTGGCTCACCCTCCTGCACGACGCCTGGCGCTGGGGCATGCCCGAGGACCAGGTCGAGGACCTGCTGCCGCACGCCGAGGCCGCCCTCGCCTGGCTGGCCGACCACGCCGACGCGGACGGCGACGGCTTCCTGGAGTACGTCGACAGCTCCGGCAAGGGGCTCTCCAACCAGGGCTGGAAGGACTCCTCCGACAGCATCCGCTTCCGCGACGGCCGGATCGCCGACGCCCCCATCGCGCTCAGCGAGGTCCAGGCCTACGCCTACGAGGCCGCCGTCGCCTCGGCCGCCCTGCTGGAGGCCTTCGGCCGGCCCGGTGCCGAGCGCTGGCGGCAGTGGGCGGAGGAGCTGCGGCTGCGCTTCCGCGACCGGTTCTGGACCGAGGACGCGCACGGCCCGTACCCGGTGGTCGCCCTCGACGGCGGCAAGCACCAGGTCGACTCGGTCGCCTCCAACATGGGCCACCTGCTCGGCACCGGCCTGCTCGACCCGCAGGAGAGCGCCCTGGTCGCCGGCCGGCTCACCGCCCCCGGCATGGACAGCGGCTTCGGGCTGCGCACCCTGGACGCCGCCGCGGCCGGCTTCAACCCGCTCGGCTACCACACCGGTTCGGTCTGGCCGCACGACAGTGCCATCGCCGTCCACGGCCTCTCCCGTGCCGGGCTGCACGACGCCGCCGCGCCGCTGGCCGCCGGCCTGGTCCGCGCGGCGGCGGCCTTCGACCACCGCCTGCCCGAACTCTTCGGCGGCCACCCGCGCGCCGAGTTCGCCCGCCCCGTCCCCTACCCGGCCTCCTGCCGCCCGCAGGCCTGGGCCGCCGCCGCCTCCGTCCAGGTGGTGCAGGCACTGCTCGGCCTGGAGGCCGACGCCCCCAACCGGCGGCTCCGGGTGCGGGCCCAACTCCCCGCCGGCTACGAGTCGCTGACGTTCACCGGCCTGACGGTGGCGGGCCTGCCGATCGAGGTGTCCACCGACCACACCGGGGCCGTCGACCTGCGCGCCCCGCAGGGCTTCACCGTCACCACGGAGCACTGACGCGCACCCCGCCGGCCCGGCGGCCGCGCCCGGCCCGGCCGGCGGGGAGCGGGCCGTCCGGGCGCAGGCTGCCAGGTCAGCCGCGTTGCACGGTGAACTGGTCCACGGCGGTGCCGTCCTCGGTGATCGAGCGCACCGCCATGCGGGCCGGCTTGCCGGCGGCGGCGGGCGTCACGTCGACCGCCACCAGGCAGTAACCGGTGTAACGGACCCTGGACCAGGTGACCTTGACGGTCTGGTTGTGGCCGCTCGGATCGGCGACCACCATCGGGACGGGGGAGTCGTTCTTCGTCTCGTGCCCGAGGTAGGTGTCGGCGACGGGGAAGGAGTAGACCCCGCCGCCACCGCCGCCCGCGACGACGTACGTCGTGCCGTCCTTCAGCGGATTGACGGTGTCGCCGGAGGCGACCTTGCGGGTGGGCTTGCCGGAACGGATGGGGTCGGTCCGCTCGTAGACGTGGTTGTGGCCGCTGAGCACCAGGTCCACCTGGTACTTGTCGAACAGCGGGGCCCAGTCCTGCTGCGCGCCGAGTTCGGCCCCGTTGTCGTGGCAGGTGGAGTACGTGCACTGGTGCAGGTAGACGACGACGAAGTCGATGGTCGTGTCGGCGCGGAGCGCGGCGAGCCGGCTCTCCAGCCACTTCTTCTGCTTGCCCTTGGTGTAGTTCAGGTTGGCCGCGGTGTTGTAGCAGATGTCGTTGCCGTCGAGGCTGATCAGGCCGACGTTCTGGCAGCGCCAGGAGTAGATGCCGGTGGACTGCGCCCAGGCGTTGTCGGGCATCGTGAACCGGGCGCGGACGCCCCCGTAGCCGTCGGCCCCGTACCAGGCCTCCATCTCGTGGTTGCCGATCGCCATCATCCACGGGGTCCGGGAGGCGACGGGGTCGTTCTGCACGAAGAAGGAGTCCCACAGACGGGCGTCGTAGGGGTCGCTGGTCTTGCCGCTGCCGCCGCTGTTGGCGTACGAGAGGTCGCCCATGTGGAGGTGGAAGGCGGGGTCGAGGCCGGCGATCAGGTTGGCGGTGGCGGCCGCGTTGTACCCGATGCCCTGGTCGCCGAAGGCCGTGAAGGTGAACCCGGCGCCGCGGCCGGGGGCGGGCGCGGTGCGGAAGCTCGCCACGTCGCCGAGCCGGGCGCGCTGCCCCGCGGGGTCGTAGCCCTGGTGGCCGACGACGTAGTAGTACGTGGTGTCGGGGATCAGCTGGTCGACCTGCGCGTGCAGGTAGTACTGGGTGACGGTGGTGGGCTTGACCAGGGGCTGGTCCTCGACCGGGTGCTGCCAGGACAGCTTGCTGACCAGGGTGCGGACCTCGGCGGCGATCGGGGAGCCGAAGTCGCCGGGCTGGAGGCCGATCCGGACGAAGGGGGCGGTCACCGCGCCCGGCACCTGCCAGGAGACGACGACCTGTTGGGAGGGATCGGCCCCGAAGGCCAGGTGCCGGCCGAAGGGGCGCAGCGCGGACCCGGCGGTCTGGTCGTTGTAGGGCGAGGGGAGGGTCGGGGTGTCGAGGGCGGTCGGACGGGGGGCGGCCTGGGCGGCGCCGGGCAGCAGGAGGCTGCCCGCGGCGAAGGCGGCACCGCCCGCCGCGCTCACTCGCAGGAGGTCGCGCCGGGAGTGCCGTGAGGTCTCGGACATGACATTAAGTTAGGAAACATCACTAACCTTTGACAAGAGGGCGGACGCGAACGGATTCGGCTGCGCCATACGCCAGTTGGGGGTGCCAGGACATCGAGGCGACGGTGCCCGGACATCGAGGCGGGGCGCTCCCGGCCTCGGGAGCACCCCCGCCTGCTCGGCCGCAGCCCGGCGGGAAGGACTTGAACGCGCGGGCCGATGTCCGGATTACCCACCGGGCCGTCCGTATCGCCCCTCGGCCCGGCCCGGTCCCCACGCCTACGGTCGAGGCCATGAACGAACCCCTCAGCCCCGACGACCTCGCCGCCTACCACGAGAACGGCTTCCTCCTCGTCAAGAACCTGATCAGCCGACAGGAGGCGGCGGCGATGCGGGAGGAGTGCCACGCCCTGGCCGCCCGCCTCGACTCCGACGCCGACCCGACCTGGGCCAGCGCGCGCACCGTCGCGGGTGCGTCCGCCGGGCGCACGGCCCTCAAGCACGCCCACGACGCGCAGTTCCACTCGGCGGCCTTCGCCCGGCTGCTGGTCGACCCCAGGTTCACGGACGTCGCGGCCGCACTGCTCGGCGGGCCCAACCTCCAGTTGCACCACACGAAGATGTTCATCAAGCCTCCGGAGACCGGCTCCCCCTTCCCCCTGCACCAGGACCACCCGTTCTTCCCGCACGCCCGGCACACCGTCGCGGCCGCGGTCTTCCACTTCGACGACGCCCCGGAGGAGAAGGGCTGCATCAGGGCCGTCCCCGGCAGCCACCAGCAGGGCCCGCTGCCGCACGTCGAGGACGGCAGCTGGCACCTGCCGCCCGACACCTGGCGGCTCCAGGACGCCCGGCCGTGCCCGGCGGAGGCCGGCGACGTCCTGTTCTTCGGCTACCTCACCGTGCACGGTTCGGGGCTGAACACCTCCGACCAGGCCCGCACCACCTGGCTGGTACAGTTCCGGGACCCTGCGGACCGGCCCACCACGGACGATCACACCTGGTCCCTCGGTCAGGGCATGATGCTGCGGGGCGTCGACCCCACCGCGCGCAGGACGGACGGGGCGGGCGAGCCGAGATGACCGAACTGGCCCGGGCGGGCGCCGCCCTGCCCCTGCTCAACTCCGTGCGGCTGGGCACCACCCTCGCCGGACGACGGGTCGAGTTCGTGGACTGGGGGTTCTACCCGCCCGAGCCATGGCGCAACTACTGGCACAGCCACTCCTACTTCGAGTTCTGCTACGCCTACGCCGGGCGCGGGACGTTCCGGATCGGCGCGCTGGAGCACCCGGTCGGAGCCGGCGAGCTGTTCCTGGCCCGCCCCGGCGAGGTCCACGAGATCACCACCGACGCCCGGGACCCGCTCGGCATCGTCTTCTGGTCCTGGACGATGGTCCCCGAACGCGGTCCGCGCGAGGCCGCCGGGCCCGGCTCCCCGGAGACCGCCGCCCTGCTCGACGCCCTCGCGGCCGGCCCGCGCCGGGTCGTCCCGGCCGCCGGAACCCCGCTTCCCCGGCTGTTGGCGACACTCGCCGAAGAGGCTGCGGCTCCGGGGCCGGCCAGCCCCGACCTGCTGGCCGCCCTCGGCCCCGCGCTGGTCCTCACCTGCGCCCGCGTCGTCGCCGACCTGCCCGCCGCCGCGCGGATGACCCGCTACCTCGACGACAACTTCGACCGCCCGGTACGGGTACGGGACGTCGCCACCCAGGTCCACCTGAGCGAGCGCCACGCAGCACGGCTCTTCCAGCAGGAGACGGGGTGCACGATCATCGCCTACCTGACCCGCCGACGGCTGGACGTCGCCGCGCAGCGCCTGGCCGATCCCGCGCTGCGCCCGCTGTCCGTCGCGGCCGTCGCCCGCTCCTGCGGCTATGCGGACACCCGGCACTTCAGCACCGCGTTCCGGCGCTACTGGGGAGCGCTCCCGACGCAGGTGCGGGCCGGGGGCGGCACCACCCACGGCCTGTCCGCGGACCGCGGCGCGATCCGGTAGCCGATGGCCGACCACGCCGGGGGTGGGTGTGGCCGGGGCCGGGCGTCGGTTCTTGGGCGGATCGGCCTATTCGGCCCCGCGAGCCGTGGCTGCGACGGCGACGGCCGCCCTACTGTGGGCGAATGACCGATCATCAGACTGCGCGGTCCTTCATGGGCCGGGCGGGCTACCTCGGGGCGGCCGCCGGCTTCGCCGTCTGCATGGCGGGCACCACCCTGCCCACCCCGCTGTACGGGCTGTACCAGGAGCAGATCGGCTTCTCCGAACTGATGGTGACGGTCGTCTTCGCCATCTACGCCTTCGGCGTCATCGGCGTCCTGCTGCTCGTCGGCAACGTCTCCGACTCCGTCGGACGCCGGCCCGTCCTGCTCTGCGGACTGGCACTTGCCGCGTGCAGCGCGCTCGCCTTCCTGGCCGAAGGCGGCCTCCCGCTGCTGGCCCTGGGCCGCCTGCTGTCCGGCCTGTCCGCGGGCCTGTTCACCGGCACCGCAACCGCGTACGTCCTGGAGCTCGCCCCACCCGGACACCAGGCCCGCGCGGGCTTCGTCGCGACCGCCGCCAACATCGGCGGCCTGGGCTGCGGACCGGTGCTGTCGGGACTGCTCGCCGAGTACACACGCCACCCCCTCACCCTGCCGTTCGCCGTGCACCTGGTGCTGCTCGCCGCCTCCTTCACCGTCACCTGGCTCCTGCCGGAGACCGTCACCGGCGCCCGCCCGCTGCGCACCGCCCGGCCGCGCCGGCCGTCCCTGCCGCCGGAGGTCCGCGGGGTGTTCGTCCCGGCCGGCCTCGCCGCGTTCGCGGGCTTCTCCCTGCTGGGCGTCTTCACCTCGGTCAGCCCGGCCTTCCTCGCCCAGCGGCTGGACGTCCACAACCCGGCCGTCGTCGGCCTGATCGTGTGCACGGCCTTCTTCGCCTCCATCCTCGGCCAGCTCCTGGTGCCCCGACTGGGCACCGCCCGGGCGATCCCGATCGGCTGCCTGGTGCTCATCGCCGGGCTGGCCCTGATGGCCGGTTCCCTCGCCTGGACGGCCCTGCCACTGCTCGTGCTCAGCGCCCTGGTGGGCGGCGCCGGCCAGGGCATGGGCCTGCGCGGAGCGGTCGGCGAGATCGCCGCCGCCGCGCCCGCCGAGCACCGCGGCGGCGCCCTGTCGGCGCTCTTCGTGGTCGCCTACTTCGGCATCTCGATCCCGGTGATCGGCATCGGCCTGCTCACCGCGCCGATCGGCCTGGCCCGCGCCGGCCTGGTCTTCACCGCCTGCATGGCCCTGCTCGCCGCCGCCTCCGGCGCCTACCTGCTGCGCCGGGCCCGCGCCGGCTCCTGAACCGGCTCCTGAGCCGGCTGCGGCCCGGTGGCGCCCGCGCGCTTCCACGCGCTCTCGCGCAGCAGCCGCAGGCCGTTGAGGCCGACGATGACGGTCGAGCCCTCGTGGCCGAGGACGCCGAGCGGCAGGGGCAGGGTGGCGACCAGGTCCCACACGACCAGGCCGGAGATGAACACCGAGGCGATCACCAGGTTCTGGACGACCAGCCGCCGGGCCGCCCGGGACAGCGCGATCACCGTGGGGACGGTCGCGAGTTCGTCGCGGACGACGACCGCGTCGGCGGTCTCCAGCGCCAGGTCGGAGCCCGCCCGGCCCATCGCGATGCCGGTGTGGGCGGCGGCGAGGGCGGGGGCGTCGTTGACGCCGTCGCCGATCACCAGCACCTTGCGCCCGGCCCGCTCCTGCTCCTGGACGGCGGCGACCTTGTCCTGGGGGAGCAGCCCCGCGCGGACGTCGGTGATGCCGACCTCGGCGGCGAGGCGGGCGGCGGCGCGCGGGTTGTCGCCGGTCACCAGCACCGGGGCGGCGCCGGTCAGGGCCGCCAGGGCGGTGACGGTGGCGGCGGCGTCGGGGCGCAGGCGGTCGGCGATGCCGAGCACGCCGACCGGGGCGCCGTCGCGCTGGACCAGGACGGCGGTGCGCCCGTCGCGCTCCAGCTCCTCGGCGACGGCGGTGGCCTCCGTCTCCGCCTCTGCCTCGGCGGAGGGCGCGTCGGCGGCGCCGGCGAGGAGCCGGGCGGGGGCGCCGACCGCGATGACGGCACCGCAGACGGTGGCGGTCACCCCGATGCCGGGGGTGGAGGCGAAGCCCTCGGCGACCGGCAGGTCGAGGCCGCGCCGGCGGGCGGCGTCGACCACCGCGCGGGCCAGCGGGTGCTCGCTGGGGTGCTCGGCGGCGGCCGCCAGGGTCAGCAGTTCGTCCTCGTCCAGGCCGCTGCCGGGGAGGGGGAGCAGGTCGGTGATCCGGGGGGTGCCCTCGGTGAGGGTGCCGGTCTTGTCCAGCGCGACCGCGTCGACCTGCCCGAGCCGCTCCATCACGACGGCGGACTTCACCAGGACGCCGTGGCGGCCGGCGTTGGCGATCGCGGACAGCAGCGGCGGCATGGTGGCCAGCACCACGGCGCAGGGCGAGGCGACGATCATGAAGGTCATCGCCCGCAGCAGCGAGCCGGTCACGGCGGCGCCGAAGGCCAGCGGGACGAGGAAGACGGCGAGGGTCGCGAAGACCATGCCCAGGGAGTAGCGCTGCTCGACCCTCTCGATGAACAGCTGGGTGGGGGCCTTGGTCTCCGAGGCCTCCTCGACCATGGCGACGATCCGGGCGATCACCGAGTCGGAGGCGTCGCGCTCGACCTTCACCCGCAGGGCGCCGGTGCCGTTCAGGGTGCCGGCGAAGACCTCGTCGCCCTGCTGCTTGGGGGCCGGCAGCGGCTCGCCGGTGATGGTGGCCTGGTCGATCTCGCTCGCGCCGTCCAGGACGCGGCCGTCGGCGCCGACGCGCTCGCCGGGGCGGATCAGGATGGTGTCGCCGACCACCAGGTCCTCGGTGGCGACGGTCTCCTCGCCGCCGTCGTCCAGCAGGCGGGTGGCGGTGGTGGGGGCGAGGTCGAGCAGGCCGCGCACCGAGTCCTGGGTGCGGGCGGTGGCCAGCGCCTCCAGCGCGCCCGAGGTGGCGAAGATGACGATCAGCAGCGCGCCGTCCATCACCTGCCCGATCGAGGCCGCGCCGATCGCGGCGACGATCATCAGCAGGTCGACGTCGAGGGTCTTCTCGCGCAGCGCCTGAAGCCCGGCCCACCCGGGCTCCCAGCCGCCGGTGGCGTAGGCGATCGCGTACAGCGGCCCCCAGGCCCAGGCCGGGGCGCCGGCCAGCTGGAGCGGCAGGGCGGTCAGGAAGGCGACGGTCGCGGCGGCGGCCCAGCGGGCCTCGGCCAGCGCGAAGACGCGCGTACGGCGCTTGGGAGCGGCGCCGCCGCGCGGGGCTGCGGCGGCTGGGCGCTCGGTGAGGGTTGCGGACATGGCTGTGGTGTTCCTCCACGCGGACACGACGGGGCGACGCGTCGACCATACAGGAATACATGAACAGCTCTTCATTTATTCCCGCTGGATTGACCCTCCCGGGTGATGGAGTTGTCGCCCCGCCCGGTAGCCCTGGCTAGTTGGCCCGCGCGGTGAGGCCTTGTGGCCAGTGGCGGTGGTACTGGTCGATGACGTAGTCGTGGCCGTGGAGCCAGCCGTCCGCGGCCGGGTGGGCGTCGGTGAGGTGGGGGTGGCCCGGGGGCAGGTCGGCGTGGACGTGGTCGAGCCTGGCGGGGTCGCGGGCGGGCCAGATCGAGGTGGCGGCGGTGGCGGCGAGCAGGGCGATGGCGCCGAGGACGACGGCGGTCGTCGGGAGACCGGCGCCGGCGGCGAGCCAGCCGGCGAGGGGGTAGGTGAGCAGCCAGCAGCTGTGCGAGAGGGAGAACTGAGCGGCGAAGGCGGCCGGCAGGTCCGCGTCGGCGGCGGAGCGGCGGATCAGGCGCCCGCCCGGCGTGAGGACGGCGGAACAGGCGGCGCCGATCGCGGCCCAGGACGCCAGCAGCGCGCCCCAGGACCAGCCGCCCGGGGCCGCGGCGGTGACGGCGGCGACGGCGGCCAGGACGGCGGGGAGCGCGAAGGCGGCCGGGAGCATGACGGCGCGGTCGGAGAGTCGCCGCAGGAGCCGGGGCAGGAGCAGGGCGGTCAGCATGGAGCCGGCTCCGTAGGCGCCCAGGGCGAGCGAGACCGCGCCGGCCGGGCGGTGGAAGTGCTCGCGGACCGCGACGACGGTGTCGACGAAGACGATCGCCCCGGCGGCGGCGACCGCGAGGTCGAGCGCGAGCAGGGCCCGCAGGCGGGGGGTGGCCCAGAACAGGCGGGCGCCGAAAGCGGCCTTGGCGTAGGCGCCGCCGGTCCGCTCGACGGGGGCGGGCTTGGGCAGGACGACGGAGACGACCAGGGTGGCGGAGGCGAGGAAGCCCGCGGTGGTGCCGGTGAACAGCCAGGTGTACGGGACCAGCGCGAGCAGGCCCGCGGCGAGCGCGGGACTGAACAGGGACTCCAGGTCGTAGGCGAGGCGGGACATCGACAGCGCCTGGGTGTAGTCCCGTTCGGCCGGCAGCACCTCGGGGATGGTGGCCTGGAAGGCCGGTGTGAAGGCGGCCGAGGCGGCCTGGAGCAGGAAGATCAGGACGTAGATCTGCCAGGCCTGGCTGACGAACGGCAGGGCGAGCGCGACGGCGGCGCGGGTGAGGTCCATCGCCACCAGCAGCGTTCGGCGCGGAATGCGGTCGGCGAGGGCGCCGACCGCCGGTGCGACGGCCACGTAGGCGACCATCTTGACGGCCAGCGCGGTGCCGAGGACGGCCGAGGCGTCGGCGCCGGCGATGTCGTAGGCGAGCAGGCTCAGTGCCACGGTGGCCAGGCCCGTGCCCACCAGGGCGATGACCTGGGCTGCGAACAGGTGGCGGTAGGTGCGGTTGCGCAGTGTGGACAGCATCGGCCCCGTCCCGGTCGGCGGCGTGGTGCGGCGGCACCATCGTATCCAACACGTGCATACGTGTGCACGTGTTGGTTGCGATGGCGCGACCCTCGCTGCCGTTCCGGTCTGCGGGGGCTGGTCGGGTCGGGGCGGGTCGGGGCGAGCTGGGTCTGTCGTGCGGTGGGTCAGTCGTGCGGCGGCAGGGAGCCGATCTGGTGGTCGGCGACGTTCAGCGCCTCGTCGACCAGGCGCCGAAGGTGCCCGTGGCGCAGCGAGTAGACGACGCGGCGCCCGTCCCTGCGTGTGGTGACCAGGCCCGCGAGGCGGAGCTTCGCGAGGTGCTGGCTGACGGAGGTGCGCGGGGCCCCGCACGCCTCGATGAGGGAGGTGACGTCGGCCTCGCCCGCGCCGAGCCGGTGCAGCAGCGCAAGCCGGGTGCGGTCCGCGAGCAGGGCGAGGACGGACGCGGCGACGTCCAGTCGCTCGCCGCTGTCCTGCCCCTGCTCCTGCGAGCCGTGTGCAGCTGCCAGGTCGGTGCTTGTGCTCATGTGCTCATCGTAGGTCGGCGTGCGCCCGATGCGTGCACGCGTGCGCACGTGATGGCCCCGCGCTGTCGGGGCCGCCGGGGCGGGCCCGGTTCAGCGGCCGGGGCCCCAGCGGGCTTCGAGCCGGCGGGTGCCGTCGGGGGTGGTGACGGCCCGCCAGCTGGCCCGCATCCGCACCGTGCGGCGGGCGGCGCCGGTGCCGCTGGAGGCGGTCGGGGCGCCCACGGCCTGGAGCACGGAGTTGTCCAGGGGGCTGTCGGCGAGCCTGCGCACGATCGCGGACAGGGCCGCGGCCACCGAGCCGCGCGCCGGCGCGGATGCCGGCCAGCTGGCGGGGAGGGGCTGGCGGCGGTGGAAGGCGCCGAGAACGGCCACGGGGACCTCACCTTCGTTGCGTATCGTCCGACACGGCGGATCGATCGGGTGGTGGCCAAGGGTGCTCCGGAGGTCGGTGACGGGGCGCTGGGCCCGCGTCAGCCGGGCGGGGACGAGTCCGAGCCTAGGCCGCGGACCCTCGGGGGGCGGGTGATCCTGACGCCCCCTTGACTGTGCGGGCGCCGTCACTGACGGTGTCCTGACGGCGGCCCCGCGCATCGACGGCCTCCGGCCCGGACGCGATCGCGCTCCGGCGGGCGGCGCGTCCGGCGGGCGGGCGGCCGCGTCGTACGGGCGAGGAGGGAAGGGGAGCCATGGCAGGCCGGTCCGACGGCGCCGGCGCGGCCCGCGACGGCCGGGGGGCGAACGATTGGGACGTGACGGGTTCGTTCACTAACATCGACAGTGGCCCTGGATATAGGGAACACATCCGTTCATTACGGACAGCCGGTGAACGGGCGTGTCGAGAGGTGGAGCCGAAGAAGGTGCGCAGCCATGCCCGCTGAACCCGCAGTCGCGCGCGGACCGGCGACGGGCGCCCCGCTCCGCAGGCGCGGCGAGGCGCTGGAGAACGCCATCTTCGAGGCCGCCCTCCAGCAGCTCACCGCCGACGGCTACGCCCGGCTCACCATGGAGGGCGTCGCCGCCGCCGCGCAGACCGGCAAGGCCGCGCTCTACCGGCGCTGGCCCTCCAAGGAGGAACTGGTCAAGGACGCGCTGCGCGCCTGCCTGCCCCCGGTCGGCCCGCCGCCCGACACCGGCGGCCTGCGCGGGGACCTGCTGGAGGTGGTGACCAGGCTGCGCGCGGCGATGCTGAGCGAGCCCGGGGCCGCCGTGCGGGCCATCATGGGCGAGCTGGACCAGCAGCGGGCCCACACCTTCCTGGCGATCGTGCTGGAGCGGGTGGTGGAGCCCACCGCCGCGCTGATCGCCGAGGTGCTCGGCCGTGGTGCCACCCGGGGCGAGGTCCGCCCCGGGTCCGTCACCCCGCTGGTCACCGACGTCGTCCCGGCGCTGATGCTGTACCGGATCAAGATGTGCGGCGGCGCGCCGGAGCAGCTGGACCCGGCGGAGATCGTCGACGAGGTGCTGCTGCCGATCGTCCGCCAGTGAGGGCGGTCAGGTCGATGGCCGACGGCCGGTCAGGGGCGGGCCCCGGACCGGCCGTGGTCGTGCGGACGGGCCGTCAGCCAGCGTCGGACGGCGCCTGGGCCGGGACGGCGGGCGCCGGCGCGGAACCCGCCTCGGTGGCCCGGACGGCTGAGGCCTCGAAGAAGCGCAGCAGCTCCACCGGGAACGGCAGCACCAGCGTCGAGTTCTTCTCCGCCGCGACCTCGACCACCGTCTGCAGCAGCCGCAGCTGCATCGCCGCCGGGGTCTCGGACATCGTGACGGCGGCCTCGGCGAGCTTGGCGGCGGCCTGGAACTCGCCGTCCGCGGTGATGATCCGGGCCCGGCGCTCGCGGTCGGCCTCCGCCTGGCGGGCCATCGAGCGCTTCATCGAGTCGGGCAGGCTGACGTCCTTGATCTCCACCCGGTCGATGTGCACGCCCCACCCGGTGGCCGGGCTCTCCATCATGATCTCCAGCCCCTGGTGCAGGTTCTCCCGGCCGGAGAGCAGGTCGTCCAGCTCGCTCTTGCCGATGATCGAGCGCAGCGAGGTCTGGGCGACCTGAAGCATCGCGAAGGAGTAGTTCTGGACGTCCACCGTGGCCTTGACCGGATCGACGACGCGGAAGTACAGCACGGCGTCGACGCTGACGGAGACGTTGTCCTTGGTGATGCCCTCCTGGGCGGGCACCGGCATGGTGACGACCTGGACGTTGACCTTGCGCATCCGGTCGACCACCGGCACCAGCAGGGTGAGGCCCGGCTGGCGGACCAGCTCGCGCACCCGGCCGAGCCGGAACACCACGCCGCGCTCGTACTGCTGCACCACCCGCACGCCGGTGATCAGCCAGAACAGCGCCAGCACGACGACGAGAACGACAATTGCCACGTTCGTCCGACCTTCCCCGTAGCGGCGCAGCCCGGGCCGGGTCCTGAGCGGGCCCTGTCGCGCGGGTGCGAGCCGCGCAGGACAGTATGCGCCCCGGCCGCGGGGATCGACAGCCGCGTGCGCCGGGGATCCTGACGGACCGTCCGCTCCGCCGGTAAGGCGCGACCGCGCCACCCCGGCGGCGGGCTGACGCCCGTGGCGCGCGCACCACGGGCGTCCTGGAACCCTCTTGCCTAGCCGGCGAAGGCGGCCGCGTGCTCGGCGGCGAACTCGGCGAAGGAGCGCGCCGGGCGGCCGGTGAGCTTCTCCACGTCGGGGCTGACGGCGGCGGCGTACCCGGCCGCGTACAGCCCGTACAGCTCGACCATGCCCTCGGCGCGCCACTGGTCCCAGCCCGCGTCGAGCATTCCGGCCAGGGCCGCCTCGGGCGCCAGCGCGGTGTACGCCACCGGGCGGCCCGCGACCGCGGCGAGCCGCTCGGCCAAGGCGTCGTGCGACAGCGCCTCCGGGCCGGTCAGGGTGTAGACCGCGCCCTCGTGGCCCTCGGTCGCCAGCACCTCGACGGCGGCCGCCGCCACGTCCCGGGCGTCCACGTAGGACACCGCGCCCTCGCCGCCCGGCGCCGCGAGGGTGCCGGCCCGGACGCCCACGGCCATGCCCAGGACGTTCTGGTGGAAGCCGTTCGGCGCCACGACCGTCCACGGCAGCCCGGAGGCCCTCAGGTGGTCCAGGCCGCTGACGTGCGCGCCCACGAAGCGGACGCCCTCCGGCCGCTGCTCGACGCCCGCCGCCGCGTGCAGCACGATCCGGGGCCGCCGGCCGGTGCGCACGGCCGCGTCGATCACGTTCCGCTCGTGGGCGGCCATCTCGGGGTGGACGGCCACCAGGAGGTAGACGACGTCGGCCCCGGCCAGGGCCGCGTCCAGCGAAGCCGGATCCGAGAAGTCGGCGGCCACCCGCTCGACCGCGTCGTCCCACTCCGCCGGGCCCGGCGAACCGGCGCGCACCAGCGCCCGCACCGCCTCGCCGCGCTCGCGCAGCCCCACGACCACCTTCGACCCGACCGTACCGGTGGCACCCGTCACAACGATCACGGATGGCACTCCTCCCCGTAGCGGACGCCGACCTGATTCGACGTCAGCGCGATGATCGCAGGCGGGGCGGAGCCGATCAAGGTCGGGCCCGCCGGGCTCGGGTCGGTCGGGTGGGCCGGCCACGGTTCGCCCCGAGCCGACACGCACGGCGCCCCGCCGTTCCTCGACTTGGCGCACGCCGGGCGCTTGGATGGATCCGGCCTGGTCACCGCCCGGACACGACCGGGACACGACGCCGGGCGCGACCCCGGGCACCCGCCGGCAAGCCGAGGAGCCACCACCGTGAACGACACCCCTGACGCCGTCGACCGGGCCGAACCCGCCGCCGTGGCCGGCCGGATCGCCGAGCGGCGCGAACAACTCGGCCTCAGCGAGGACGACCTCGCCCACCAGGCGGCCATGGCCCCCCGCTACCTGCACTACCTGCTCGAAGCCGGACCGGCCTTCGACCCCGGCGGCTTCGTCCGGATCGCCGCCGCACTCGGCCTCAGCCGCGGCGAACTGCTCGAAGGCCGCGCCGACGCCCCGCCCGGCCAGGGCGGCCCCGGCCCGCACCCGCGGCTGTTCGGCCTCACCGAACCCGAGTGCTGGGAGCTGATCGGCACCCACGGCGTCGGACGCATCGCCCTGCCGCTCCAGCCGGGCCCGGTCGTCGTCCCCGTCAACTACGTCGTCGACGACGGCACCATCGCCTACCGCACCACCGAGCGTGGCGCCCCGGCCGAGGGCACCGCGCTCTCCTTCCAGATCGACCACATCGACGAGTACCTCGGCCGGGGCTGGAGCGTCCTCCTCCTCGGCACCGCCCACCACGTGCACGACCCCGCCGCCCTGCACCACCTGGTCGGTCTCCCCGGCGCGATCCCCTGGGCCGGCGGCGACCGGACCAGCTGGATCCGGATCAGCCCGGACGAGATCACCGGCCGCCGCCTGGTGAGTGACTGAACGGTCCGTTCCGGTCGCCGGGAATCGCGGTGCTGAGCGGCCGAGTTGGCGTTGTCGTACCCCTGTCGCGGACCGGTCGGCGTGGCTAGCATGAGGCGCCAACCGCAAGGAACACCGGCCCAGGCCCCCTCTTGCGGGTCACGTCGGATCAGCGTGCCCAGGTGTCCCGCGCGCCCGGCGTGATCCGCAAGAGCAGGTCCAACCCCCAAGGGAGGAACCACCCATGAGCGCAGTGGTGACCGAGATCCGCGACGCAGGCCTGCTGGACATCGACGAGGACGTCATCGTCTTCGAGGACGAGCACGACGCGGACCTCGCCCCGGTCGCGTGTCTCGCCGACCCGTGGGTCACCTACGTTCCGACGCGCTTCGACTGCGCCGTGGACTGCTGACCCGTACCGAGGAAGCGGACCGGGGGAGGGCGGAGCGATGACCACACCACCCGACCCCGGCTCCGCCGAGGCCCTGCGGCGCCGGGTCGCCGACCTGGCGGCCGCCGCGCCCGGCCCGCGCCGCCCGCTGCACACCGACGGGCACTGGTGGTACCTCCAGGACCCGCGGATGCCGGCGCGCGCCCACGGCTGGAAGCTCCACCTGTCCGCCCGGCAGGGCCAACTCCCGCAGCTGCTGGACGCGGTGGTCCCGATCCTGCTGCGCCGCACCTGCGACGCGAAGTTCGCGGCGGGCGCGGCCGTGCTGCGGGAGCTCAACAGCGGGCTGCGCGGCCCCGCGGCCGTGGGCAAGGCCGTCACGGTCTACCCGGACGAGGCGGACCTCGTCGCGCTGGGAACGGAGTTGGCCCGGGCGCTGGCCGGCTGGGCCGGGCCCCGGGTGGTGAGCGACCTCCGGCTCCGGCCGGACGCGCCGGTCTACTACCGCTACGGACTGTTCCGGGTCACGGACGACGGCGCCGACTACGGCATGACCGGCCCGGACGGGGCGGTCTTCCCCGGCCTGGCCGAAGCCCGCTACCGCCAACCGCCCTGGGCGAGCGACCCGTTCGCGCCCGTCGCGGCCGGCGCCCGGCCGCCGACCACCCGGGTCGGCGAGGGCCGGTACCGGATCACCGCCGGGATCACCCGCTCGCCGAACGGCCACGTCTACCGCGCGGTCGAACTCGCCACCGGGCGCGAGGTGGTGGTCAAACAGGCCCGCGCCCACGTCGGCGAGGACGGCGCGGGCACCGACGCGCGCGGCCGGCTCCGGCACGAACGCCGGGTGCTCACCGCCCTGGCCGGAGTGCCCGGGGTGCCGCCGCTGGTCGACTACTTCCGGCACGGCGCCGACGAGTACCTGGTCAGCGGCGCGTGCGGGCCGCGCGACCTGCGGCGCGACGTCCTCGCCGCGGGCCCGTACGACCTGCGGCCGGGCACCGGCGGGCGCGACTGGTGGCGCCTGGCGCGCGGACTGCTGCGGATCCTGGACGCGGTGCACGCGCGCGGCGTGGTGGTCTGCGACCTGAAACCCGCGAACGTGGTGCTGGACGCCGCCGGCCGCTGCTCGCTGGTCGACTTCGGCGTCAGCTCCCTCGACGGCGCCCGCCCGCCCGGGGCCACGGCGGGCTACGGGCTGCCCGGCGCCACCGGAACCGACCCCACCGAGGACTACTACGCGCTGGGCACCACGCTGCACCACGCCCTCACCGGCCTCGACCCGGTGGTGATCGACCCCGACCCGGCGACCAACCGCGACCGCACCCTGGCCTGTCTGCGCGCGGCCCTCCCCGGGCCTTCGGACTCGGCGGATTCCGCGGTGGCCCTGGTCACGGGCCTGGTGAGCCCGGACCGGGCCTGGCGCGCGGCCGCCGCCGCCGGCCTGCGGGAGGGGAGGCCGCTCGGCCGCCCCCCGGCCCGGCGCTCGGCCGGGCCGCGGCGGGCCCCGCTCGACGAGGCCGTCGACCACACCGTCGGCACCTGCGTGCGGATGGCCCGCGAGCTGGTCGCCACCGACCCGCGCGCCGGCGAACCCCGCACCCTGCTGTCGCTCTACGACGGCGCCGCCGGCCTCGGCCTCGAACTGCTGGAGCACGCGGACCGCCCCGACGCCCGGGCCGCCGCCACCGCCCTGGCCGACTGGACGGCCGCCCACCCGGCGCTCGACCGCCTCGACGGCTCGCTCTACCAGGGCCGGGCGGGGGCCGACCTGTTCCTCGCCCGGGCCGCCGACACCCTCGGCACGGCGCCGCCCGGTACGAACTCCCCGTACCTTCGCCACCACGAGCCCGCCGGGACCGACCAGATCGCCGGCGCGGCCGGGCTCGGCACCGCCCACCTGCTGCTCGCCGCCCTCGGCCGGGACACCGACCGGCACCTCGCGGCGGCCGCCGCGTGCGCCACGGCACTGACCGCCCGGCCCCTCGACGACCCCGGCGAGGCGCCCAACCCCGGCACCGCCGCCCTCGCCGAGGGCTTCGCGCACGGCCGCGCGGGCATCGCCCACTTCCTGCTCGCCCGGCCCGACGAGGCGTCCCGCCGGACCGCCCGCCGCATCGTCGACGGACTCGCCGCCGACCTCCCCCGCCTCAACGCGGCCGCCCTGCGGCCCGGGGCGACCCGCCGCTACCTCTCCTGGTGCCGGGGCCTGGCCGGCCTCGGCACGGTCCTCGTCCAGGCCGGGATCCAGTACGGCGACGACGCCCTCCTCGCCCTGGCCGCCGACGCGGCCGACACCTGCCGGACGCTCGCCCCGCGCACCGCCCTGGTGGTCCGCTGCTGCGGTCTGGCCGGAGTCGGCGACCTCCTCGTGGACCTCGCCACGGCCACCGGCGACCCCCGCCACTGGCACGCGGCGGAGCAACTGGCAGCCCTGCTCCTCACCCGGGCCGGCGGGCCGGCGGGCCGCCCGGTCTTCCCCGGCGGCGACCCGACCGCCGAGTCCCGCGCCTGGGCGGTCGGGACACCCGGAGTGCTGACCTTCCTGCGCCGGCTGTCCCGTCGCGGCGGCCCGGTGCCCGGACTGCTGCCGTCGGCCTGAACCGGCCGAGGCCGGCGATCGGGTCGGACGGGCGGACGTTCTGCGGCCGGTCGACCGACGCCCGGTGGCCCACCGCTCAGCTGCGGTCGAGGAGTTCGCGGATCCGGGCGGCGACCACGTCGGGCCGCTCGCCCTGGATGAAGTGGCCGGCGTCGACGGTCTCGTAGCGGCCGTCGGGGAGGGTTTCGGTCCAGCGGCGCTGGTGTTCCTGGAGGGCGGGGTGGGTGCGTTCGCCGCCTCGGCGGGGGCGGTCGGCGGACAGCAGGACGGTCGGGCAGCCGGGGGGTGCCGGGGGTTCGGCGCGCAGCCGGGGGACGGCGGCCGCGACGGCGCGGAATTCGCGGCGGGTCTGGGCGAGGCCGGCCGGGACGAAGTCCTCGGCGAGCATGGTCTCGTAGGTGTCGGTGGGGAAGACCCGGCGGGCGGTGCCGCTGAGCAGACGGGCCACCAGGCGGCTGCGGACCAGGGGTTGGGCGATGGCGAGCGTGCGGTCGACGCGGCGGGCGATCTGGTCGATGGCGTCGAAGGCGGGCGCGGTCTCCGGTGTGGTGTCGACCATCAGGATGCCGCGCAGCCGGGGCGCGAGGCGCCGGTACGCGAGGCGGGCGACCAGGCCGCCCATGCTGTGGGCGACCAGGACGAACCGGTCGGGGGCGACGGCCTCGGCGAGGGCGACCAGGTCGGCCGCCAGGTCGTCGAGGTCGAGCGGGGCGTCGGTGCGGGCGCTGCGGCCGAAGCCGGCCCGGTCGTAGGCGACCAGCCGGGCACGGTCCGCGAGCAGCGGCAGGACCGGGTCCCAGGAGGCGCGGCCGAGGCCCTGGCCCGACTCGAAGAGCACGACGTCCGTACCGTGGCCGGACTCCTCGACGTGGATCGATCGCCCGTTGACGGTGATGGCCCGCCCGTTCGTCTGGCGCATGGTGCTTCCCCCCTGGGAACCGGCACCCGGGTCGTCTCCCGGACGCACTGTTTTCATCTTTGATAATGATAGCGACTGTGAAATCGTTGGGCAATGGACCTCGAAGCGGTAGACCTCCTCCTCCACCCGGTGCGCCTGCGCGTGGTGCACGCCCTCGCCGGCGGGCAGGTGCTCACCACCTCGCAGCTGTGCGAGCGGCTGTCCGGCGTGTCGAAGGTGACGGTGTACCGGCACGTCGCGCTGCTCGCGGAGGCCGGCTTCCTGGAGGTCGCCGAGGAGCGCCGGGTGCGCGGCGCCGTCGAGCGGCACTACCGGCTGCGCGAGGACCGCCCGGTCGTGGACGACGCCGCGGCCGCCGCGATGACGCGGGAGGACCACCGCCGGGGCTTCGCCGCCGCGATGGCCGTCCTGATCGCCGAGTTCAACGCCTACCTCGACCGCGAGGACGCCGACCCGGCCGCCCAGGGGGTGGCCTACCGGCAGGGCACGTGCTGGCTCGACCCGGCGGAACTCGCGGAGCTCGGCGGCGAGTTGCGGGCCGTCCTGGCACCTCGGCTGGCGAACGGGCCGGCGCCGGGCCGGGAGCCGTACCTGCTCAGCCCGATCCTCTTCCCCGCCGTGGGACCGTCCCCGGTGGAGTAGCCCGAAACGGCGGCGGCCCGTACGAGCAGGTGCTCGTACGGGC
>NZ_JBHXML010000104.1:0-27489 GCF_042720345.1 Kitasatospora sp. NPDC058478
GCCGGCGCGGGGGGGCGCCCCGCCCTGACTGCGGGAGGGCGGGCCGCACGTTCCAGGCCGACCGGGCCGGCGGCGCGTCCGGGGTGGGCGCCTGCCGATCCGGCCGGGGCCGGCCGGGCGGCCCGGCGGCACGGGGAGCCGACCGGCCACCCGGGGTCTTCGGGTGGTACTGACGAGCGGTACTGCGGGTGGTGCGGGTGGTGCGGTCCTGCGGGTGGTGCGGTCCGGGTGGGCGGCGAGCCCGGGGGGAGTCGCTCGCCGCCCACCCGGAGTTCCTGGGTTATCTCCGGCCCGACTGGCTGTCGTCGGGCCGGTCGGGCCGGTCGGTCCTGCTCGGGCGGACGTCGGGCAGGGGCGGCGCGCTCGGCGGCGCCGGGACGGTCACGCCGGGCCGGCCGGGCTTGGCCCCGTTGCCGCCGTTGCCCTTGTCCTGGCCCTTCTCTTGGCCCTTGTCCTGACCGTTGTCCTGGCCGTTGCCCTTGTTCTTGTCCTGCCCGTTGCCCCGGCCGTCCTCGGTGTTCCCCTTGCCCACGCCAGGGCCGGGGGTGGGCCGGCCGGGTTCGTGGGGCTGTGCGGTGGCGCCCGGGTGGTCGTCGTCCTCTTCGCCGAGCGCCTCCGCGCAGTAGTCCGCCACCTTCTCCGCCCCGCCGGCCGCCGCGACCAGCGGGCCGAACCGCGGCTCGGTGGCCGGTGACCGCTCGCCCCGGCCCGACCAGTCGGCGAAGCCGTGGCAGAGGGCGACCAGTCCGGGCGCGAGCGGCCGGGCACCGTGCCCCTCGGCGTCGCCGTCGCCGTCGGTATCGGTGGAGGGGGTGCCGGGCTTCGCGGCGGTGGACGGTCCGACCAGCTGCGGACCGCCCGAGGCGGAGCCGCCGCCGGACGGGCGGACGGACGAGGTGCCGGGCGCGGCACTGCCGGGCGAGGAGGCGGACGAACCGGCCGACGCATCGGCGGACGCGGTGCCGGGCGCACTGCCGGAGGGCCCGCCCGCGGCGGCGAGCGCGTGCTCGGGTGCGCCGGACCCGCCGCCCAGCGGGGACGGCAGGTTGCCGGTGCCGGCGGCGACCGCGACCCCGCACAGCGCGGTGGCGCCGAGCACGGCGGCAGTGGCCTTCGTGCTGAAGGCCCTGGCCAGCGCGGCGGTTGCCATCGATCGTCTCCGGACGGGTGTGGTCACTACGGGGTCGGGCGTGAGACGCGCCTCCCGGAACGCGGTCAGGGCGGCCTGCTCCCCGGCCAGTTCGTCGGCCGTCGCCGGGGCGGCGGCCGCGGCGAGGATCCGGGCGAGCGGCCCGGGACCGCCGTCCGGTCCGGTGAGCGAGGCGTCCTGCCCGGCCGGCGGGCCGCCCACGGCACCGCCGAGCAGATGCTCGGCAGCGTCACGGTCGATCCGACGGGATCGGTTGGTGCTCATCTCATGTCCTTCAGCGTCGCGGCCCGGCGTTCTGTCACACCTTGCGGAGAACTTTTTCCCGCAGGCTTTCCCGCGGATTTCCCCGTGGGCTTCCCGGCGGCCTTCCCCGCGGTTTCCTCGGCGGGTTCCTCGACGGGCCCCTCGGTACGGCGCCGGCCGGGCCGGCCGGGCCGCCGCACGGCCGGTTCGGCCTCGCGCGCGGCGGGGATCCCGACCCCGGCCGCGAAGGACTGCTCCAGCAGCGTGGCCAGTTTCCGCAGCCCCCGGTGGGCGGCCATCCGGACGCTGCCGGCCCGCTTGCCGAGCACCCGGGCGGCGCTCTCGGCGTCCAACTCCATGACCACCCGCAGCAGGACGGCCTCGGCCTGGTCGCGCGGCAGCCGGGAGATCAGCGCCAGCGCGTCGGCGGTGCCGACGGTGGCCAGCGCGGCGCCCGCGGTGTCGTCCCCGGCGGCCAGCCCGGCCAGGTACTCGAAGGGCAGGTCGGCGACCGGGCGGCGGCGCCGGGCGCGCAGGTGGTCGAGCGCGCGGTGACGCGCGACGGTGGCGGCCCAGCCGCGGAAGCCGTCCACGTCACCGGAGAAGCCGCCCAGGTCGCGGGCGATCTGCAGCCAGGTCTCGGAGGCGATGTCCTCGGCGTCCTGGGCGTCCTCGGGGCGGCCGCCGACCAGGACCCGCAGGTAGCGCAGCAGGCCCGGCTGGACGGTCCGGAACAGCAGCCGGAACGCCTCCTCGTCCCCGGCCTGGGCGGCCCGGACGGCCTCGGTCAGATCGGCGGGAGCGGGGGCCCGGCCCGCTGGCGGGCCGACGGAAGGGACTGGTCCGGACCGGCCGACGGGGCTGCCGGTGCCCGCTCCGGGGCGCTCTGCACTCTGCACCCGCCACATCATGGGCCATCCGGGCGAACGCGACCCCGCGAGCCGGGAGAAGTCGCAGGTCGGAGCGGCTGTCACGGCCCGCACCATGACAGCTGTCACGCGGATCCGGCAACGGACGACACTGCTCTGACGGAGGGTCGGACGGAAACACTGGAGGCACGACGCGGGCAGCGGCCCGCGGCCACCAGCAGGGAAGGAACCCGCCGTGAACCGGACCGTCACCATCACCGCCGCGACCACCGCCGAGGCCGGCGCGACCCCGAACCCGTCGGCCTCCGGGCTCCGCCCGCTCGCCATCGACGTGGTCGCCCCGCTGGCCGGCTACTACCTGCTGCACTCGGTCTGCGACCTGAGCGTGTTCGCCGCGCTGGCGTGGAGCAGCGCCATCCCGGCCGCCCGGACCGTGCTCGGCCTGCTGCGCGAGCACAGGCTCAACCTGTGGGCCGCGCTGATGCTGACCGTGAACCTGGCGGGCCTGGCGCTCACGTTCGTCACCGGCGACGCCCGGCTGATGATCGCCAAGGAC
Source organism: Kitasatospora sp. NPDC058478 (assembly GCF_042720345.1). NCBI lineage: Bacteria > Bacillati > Actinomycetota > Actinomycetes > Kitasatosporales > Streptomycetaceae > Kitasatospora > Kitasatospora sp. NPDC058478. Next base: position 2,819 of record NZ_JBHXML010000104.1, read on the forward strand.
GGCGGGCTGAGCGGCACCGTGGCGCTGGCCGTCCTGATCTCGGCGCTGGTCGGCCGGTCGGTGATGACCCCGGTGCTGATGCCCTTCCTCACCAAGGGCAAGCACGACCGGGCCGCCGCCTGGCAGCGGCTGGTCGAGGGCCGGGCGGCCGGCTCCCTGGCCTTCCGGCGCCACGAGCGGGTGTTCGCGGGTGTCTGGGGCACCGCGCTGCTGGCCGACTGCGTCGCCCGGGTGGTCGGCGCCTTCACCCTGCCGGTGGCGACCATGGCCTGGCTGTCCACCGTGTTCATGATCGGCGCGATCGCGGCCGGCGCGATGCTCGGTCGGATCGCGGCCGATCCGATGGAGAAGCTGGTCGCCGCCGAGACCGAAGCCCCGACCGCCGCCTGACCTCGCCTGCCATCTACCTGCCGCCCGGGGAAGCATCACCGCCCCCGGACGGTGCCCGAACCGGCCCCAACGCCGGGTGTCGGCGATCCGAACAGCACGGAACCATCCGGATCTCCCGGGAGTCCTTCATAACGAGGGGGTAACGGGACCCCCGGTCGAGGAAACGGGGCCCCATGAGCCGGACGCACGCGCTGACCACCACCGAGGACCGCACCCTCGTGTGGGACGGCTGCCTGAACGTCCGCGACCTGGGCGGACTGCCCACCGTCTCCGGCCGGCCGACCGCCCGCGGGGCGATAGTCCGGGCGGACAACCTGGACCGCCTCACCGCCGAGGGCTGGGACGCCCTCCTCGACCACGGTGTCCGCACCGTGGTCGACCTGCGCAACGCCGAGGAGTACAAGCCGCTCCTCCCGCTCCCCGAGGGCGTCGAGCTGGTCCGCGTCCCGCTGGACGAACTCGCCGGCCCCGCCTGGTGGGAGGCCTACGGCCGACTGGACGGCACCCCGCTCGCGCTCCGCCCCTACCTGGACCACTGCCCGCACGCCGCCGCCGCGCTGATCGCCGCCATCGCCGGCGCCCGCCCCGGCGGCCTGGTCGTGCACTGCGGCGCCGGCCGCGACCGCACCGGCCTGGCGGCCCTGCTGCTGCTCGCCCTGGCCGGCGTCGAACGGGCCGCGATCGTCGAGGACTACCAGCTCAGCGGCCCCAACGTCCGCCCGCTGTACGGGATGCTGGGCCTGCCGGACCAGTACCACCGGATCGACGCGGTGCTCGCCGAGGCCGGCACCACCGCCGAAGCCGCCCTGGCGGGCGCACTGGAGGGCCTCGACCCGGCGGGCCACCTGCTCGCCGCCGGGGCCACCCCCGCCGAGGTCGCCGCCGTCCGGGCCCGGCTGCTGCCCGCCGCGTAGCGGCCACCGGGCCTGGCCGGCTCCCGCAACTCGGCCACCTGGAAGTTGAGTTCGCGAGGCGGCTCGGCCTCGGGCAGGGCCGGGATCCGCGGCCCGCCCACCGGACGCCTCCGTTCCGCAGGGTCACCGAAGACTACTCATGCGCAGCGTCAACCGATGGTTGACGACCTGGGATCGACAACCTACGGTTGACGCATGGAGAATCCCGTCGTTCCCAACACCACTCCGCTGCGCCTCGACGACCTGATCGCCGCGATCAAGAAGGTCCACCCCGACGCGCTCGACCAGTTGTCCGACGCGGTCATCGCCGCCGACCACCTCGACGACCTCGCCGACCACCTGATCGGCCACTTCGTCGACCAGGCCCGCCGCTCCGGCGCGTCCTGGACCGACATCGGCCGCAGCATGGGCGTCAGCAAGCAGGCCGCCCAGAAGCGGTTCGTCCCCAAGGACCCGGGCACCCCCACCGACCTCGACCCCAGCCAGGGCTTCGCCCGGTTCACCGACCGGGCCCGGAGCGTCGTGATGGCCTCGCAGGAGGAGGCCAGGGCGGCCGGCAACGCCGAGATCACCGCCGAACACCTCCTGCTCGGCCTGCTCGCCGAACCGGAGGGCATCGGGCTCAAGGCGCTCGCCGCCCAGGGCGTCACCCCGGAGGCCGTCCGGGAGGCGGCCGCCGCCGCCCTGCCGGCCGCCACCGAGCAGGTGCCCGCGCTGATCCCGTACGACGCGCAGGGCAAGAAGGTGCTGGAACTGACCTTCCGCGAGGCGCTGAAGCTCGGGCACAACTACGTCGGCACCGAGCACATCCTGCTCGCCCTGCTGGAGCTGGAGAACGGCTCGGGCGTGCTCGCCGGCCTCGGCGTCGAGAAGTCCGAGGCGGAGACCTTCACCTCCGAGGCCATCAAGGCCATCATCGCCGCCCGGAACGCCGAGCAGGCGTGAGACGGGCCCGGCCCCGGGCGGAACTCCCGCCCGGGGCCGGTCGGTTGGGCCGGGGTGGGACTCAGAAGCCGGAGATGGGCGTGCTGACGATCCGCACCCGGCCGTCGGCGGCCGCCTCCAGCGCCGCCCGCAACCGGACCGAGCGGGCCGGGCCGAGGAGTTCCAGCGCCTCCTCGACGGTGGCCCATTGGTGCCGGTCCAGTTCACCGGCCGGGACGGTCACGGGGGTGCCGTCCGGGACGGTGCCGAAGTCGAACATCAAGTGCTGCGCCGGGTGGTCGAGTTCGGACGAGGGGTGGGTCCAGGAGATGGCCAGTAGATCCCCGGTCGCCTTGACGATGCCGGTCTCCTCCAGCAACTCCCGCGAGGCGCACTCCACCGGGCCCTCGCCGAGGTCGATCGTGCCGCCCGGGAACTGCCAGTACTCGCGGTACCCGGCCTTCACGATCAGGATCCGGCCGGACTCGTCCCGCAGCAGGCAGCCCGCCGCCGCGTAGATCCTGGGCAGGGACGCCAACCATTCCTCACGGGACTTCAAGGGCTCAGCCGTCACTGCGATCCTCCTGGGGCACGGTGGTTCTGCACCGCCCACTCTGCCACCGACCCGCCCGGGGCCGTCGGTTCAGCGCTGGGCCGTCGGTTCAGCGCTGGGCGGAGCGCAGGCCCACGCTCTCCTCGGCCAGGGCGGAGCTCCGGGAGGTTGCGAGAAGTTCCGCCGGAGCCGATGAGCCCGGACCGCCGGGCCGGTCCAAGCAGCATGGACACCACGCCGAAGCCCCCGACCGCCCCCGCCCTGACCTGCGACCTGACCTGCGACCTGGGCGCGCTGACCGCGCCCGACCTGGCCGTCGTCGACGCCCTCGCCCGGCTGCGGCTCGCCGCCGCTCGGCACGGGGTGGGCGTGGTGCTGCTGAACGCGAGCGGCCCGCTGCGGGAACTGCTCGCGTTCAGCGGGCTCGCGGCCCTGCTGCCGGGGGGCGTGGACCCCCTCGACCTCCGGGGGCTACTCGGCGGCCAGCCGGGGCGGGAGGCCGAACAGCGGGAAGAGCACGTCGGTGTCCAGGAAGTTGGTGAACCCGGTGATCCGGCCCGCTGACACCTCCAGCACGATCAGCGCCCACGGCTCGTGCCCGCCCGCCGGGCTCGGCCGGTACTGGGCGAAGGCCGGAGCGCCGTTGGCCGTCACCGGGACCAGCCGGGAGCCGCGGCAGCCGTGGCCCGGGCCGAGCATCCAGGCCCGGATCTCGCCCTGCCCCCGCAGCCACATCGCGTACGGCGGCATGTTGAGCGTGACGTCCTCGTGCAGCAGCGCGGCGAGGCCGTCCATGTCGTACGCCTCGAAGGCGCGGACGTAGCGGTCGAGCAGCGCGCGGTGGTCGTCGTCCAGGGCGGGGGCCGGACGGGCGACCGCGCCGTCCCCGGCGAGCACCGCGCGCGCCCGCTGCAGCGCGCTGTTCACCGAGGCCACCGTGACACCGAGCAGTTCGGCCACCTCGGCGGCCTTCCAGCCGAGCACCTCGCGCAGGATCAGCACGGCCCGCTGCCGGGGTGCGAGGCGCTGCAGCACGGCGACGAAGGCCAGCTTCACCGACTCGCGCCGGGCCGCCACCTCGGCCGGGTCGCCCGTCTCGGGCAGCACCCGGCCGTCCGGCGCGGGGCCGATCCACGTCACCTCGGGCAGCCGGGTGTCGCTCGCGGTGGCCACCGTCACCGGGCCGGCCAGGTCCATCGGGCGGGCCCGGTTGTTGCGGCCGTTCAGCGCGTCCAGGCACACGTTGGTGGCGATCCGGTACAGCCAGGAGCGCAGCGCGGCGCGGCCCTCGAAGCCGCGGTGGCCCCGCCAGGCGCGGACCATCGTCTCCTGCACCGCGTCCTCGGCCTCGAAGACCGAGCCGAGCATCCGGTAGCAGTAGCCCGTCAGCTCCGTCCGGTACCGCTCCAACTGGAGCTCGACCGGCTCCTCCGTGATCAGGTCGGCCATGGTGCGCCCCCGTCGTCCCGCCCCGTGCTGGTGAACGGCACGAAGGTACTCCAGCCCACTGACAACCGCCCGGCGCGCCCCCACACCGACCGCGAACCACCCCGGACACCCTCCGAGCACGCGTCGGGGGCGGGCGCCGGAACGCGGCGCCCGCCCCCGGACCCGGATCCGCTCAGTGGGCGGAGTGCTTCTCCGCGCCGCGGTGCCGGTGGCCCTTCAGCTCGGCGTGCATCGACGGGGCGGCGTGCCCCGCCGAGGCCGCCCGGTCGCGGCCACCGTGCCGGAAGGCGTCGGGCACGGCGTACCCGGCGGTGGCGGAGGACATGGCGTCGGCGCGCAGCATCGGCACCAGCCGGGTGGGCGCGGTCGCCATGCCGCGGCGCTCCAGCAGTTCCTGGGTGCCCCGGCGGAGCTGGGCGGTGCTGCCCGGTGTTCGCTTGGTCATCGTCGGCCTCCCTTCGGCGGTCACCGGCCGGACGGATGTCGACCGGAGGGGCCGGGGGCCGCACGGTCGTTATGTCCGGATTTTATCGGGGTTGCGCCCGGATGCCACCGGGAGATGCCACCGGGAACGGGCCTCGGCTTCCCCGAGCCGGGCCGGCCCGGGCCTCAGCCCATGACCTCGTGGACGAAGCACCAGCGCCAGTCCTCGCCCCGCTCGTACGAGCGGATCACCGGATGCGAGGTGTTGTGGAAGTGCGCGGTGGCGTGCCGCTGCGGCGAGAAGTCGCAGCAGCCGATGTGGCCGCAGTCCAGGCAGATCCGCAGGTGCACCCAGTCCCGGCGCCCCTGGGCCAGGCAGTCGGCGCAGCCGTCGACCGGGGGGAGGGGCTCGATGCCCTGGGGGGCCGCGGCGAGGTCTTCGCAGGCACTCATGCCCGCAGGGTAGTGACGGCCCGGCCGGCCCCGGCCTCAAGACACGCCGCGCGCCCGGTCGGCCTTCCCGGCGCCAGGGTGGTCCTGCCGCACCCAGGACCGCGGATCCCGGGAAAGCGCATCCCAGGAAGGCCGCACCCGGGACGCACACGGCCCTGGGCGAACCTCCGCCGCCCGCGCACAGTTGTCGTCGTCAGCCCCACCACCCTCCCAGGCCCAGGAGCCACCGATGAGCTACCCCGCCCTCGCCGCCCGCACCGCCGTCGTCACCGGAGCCGCCAGCGGCATGGGCGCGGCCACCGCACGCCTGCTCGCCGCCCACGGCGCCCGGGTCGCCCTGCTCGCCCGCCGCACCAACCGGCTCGACACCCTCGCGGCCGAGCTCACCGCCGCCGGCGGCCAGGCCCTCGCCGTCACCGCCGACATCACCGACCAGGCCTCCGTCGACGCCGCCGCCAAGGCCGTCCACGACGCCTACGGCCGGGTCGACCTGGTGGTCAACAGCGCCGGCGTGATGCTGCCCAACCCCCTCGCCGACGGCCGGACCGACGAGTGGACCCGCATGGTCGACACCAACCTCACCGGCGCTCTGCGGATCATCCGCGCCTTCGCCGACGACCTCACCGCGGCCGCCGCCGACGGCCGGGCCGCCGACCTGGTCAACGTCTCCTCCATCGCCTCGCGCGTCGTCTTCCCCAACTACGCCGTGTACGGCGCCACCAAGGCCGCGCTCACCCAGCTGTCCGCCGCCCTGCGCTCCGAACTCAGCCCCCGCGACGTCCGGGTCAGCTCCATCGAGCCCGGCCTGACCGACACCGAACTCGGCGGCCACATCGACAACCCCGCCCTGCGCGAACAGCTCGGCGGCATGTTCGCGGCCATCCCCGCACTCACCGCGGACGACCTCGCCGACCTGATCGCCTACACCGTCAGCCGCCCCCGGCACGTCAACCTGAGCCACACGGTCGTCGTGCCGACCCGGCAGGCGTAAGGCCGGTCCCCGAACTCCCCCGATCCGGGTCGGCTTCCGGGCTCCGGCTCCACCATCAGGGGAGGCATGGGAGCATGCCACCCGTGGCGATCGTGACGGGGAGAACGAACGGCGACACCGGCGGTGGCGACACCGCCGGCACGCCCGCACCGGCGGACACCGGCATACCGGCGAGCGCCGGAGCCGGCCGGGGCCCGGCCCGGGCGGTGTCCGAACCCGGCCGGATCCGGCAGCCCGTCGCCCTGATCCGGCTGCTCACCGGGCTCATCGCCATCGCGCTCACCCTGCTGCTCGCCGACTACGCCCGGGCCACCACCGGCGGCATCGCCGCCGACGTCGCCGAAGCCGCCGAACTGGTGCCCCGGCCGCTCGCCGGCCTCGCCGGCGGCCTCACCACCGCCGCCGTGCTGCTGGTTCCCGTCGTCCTCGCCGCCCGCCGCCTCCTCGGCCCCGACCGGCGACGCGCCCTCCAGCAGGTCTCCGACGGCCTGCTCGCCGCCGTCCTCGCCTACGGCGCCACCCTGCTCCTCGACCTGTGGGCCGACGGCGTCGCCCCCGCCTCCCTGCTCGCCGCCCTCACCCAGGCCCTGCCGGGCGGCGCCCTCGGCCACACCGAGCCCGTCTACGGCTACCTCGCGCCCGTCCTCGCCTTCATGACCGCCTCCGGCAACCGCGAACACCGGGCCCCCTGGGCCGTCCTCGCCCTCTCCGGCCTCGCCGGACTCGCCGGCGGGTACGCCACCCCCACCGCCCTGCTGCTCGGCCTGCTCATCGGCTGGACCGGCGCCCACGGCACCCTCTACGCCGTCGGCACCCCCGACCCGCTGCCCAGGCCCGGCGAGATCCTCCGGGCCCTGCGCGAGAGCGGCCTGCGCCCGGCCGAGGCCCACCCCGCCGGGCCCGACCGCTACCTGGTCCGGCAAGCCGACGACCGGCCCGACCTCGACGTCCAGCTCCTCGACCGGCAAGCCGTCACCGCCGCCGCCGTCCAACGCGCCTGGCGCCGCCTGCGGCTGCGCACCGCCCCCCACCCCCGGGCCCTGCGCTCCCCCCGCGCCGGCCTCGAACACGAGGCGCTCGTCACCTACGCGGCCCTCGCCGCCGGCGTCCGCACCCGCCGCATCGCCGCCACCGCCGGCCTCGGCCAGGACACCGCCCTCATCGCCTACGAACACCTCCCCGGACGCGCCCTCGACCGGCTCCCCGACGAGGAGGTCACCGACGACCTGCTGGCCGACGCCTGGCGGCAGCTCGCCCGCCTCCAGCGCCGGGAGATCGCCCACCGGGCGCTCGTCCCGTCCTCCCTGCTGGTGGACGCGACCGGCGCGGTGCACCTGGTCGACTTCGCCGACGGCGACATCGCGGCCAGCGAACTCGTGCTGCGCTGCGACATCGCCCAGCTGCTCACCACCCTCGCCCTGCGGGCCGGCACCGCCCGCTCCGTCCACACCGCCGTCACCGTCCTCGGCGCCGACACCGTCGAGGCCGCCCTCCCCCTCCTCCAGCCCATCGCCCTCGCCCGCACCACCCGCCACGCCCTCAAGCGCACCGCCCGCCCGACCGCCGCCCACCCGACCGCCGCCGCGCGCTCGGGCGGCCCGGCAGGCCCCGGGCCCGACGAGGCCGCCGGCGGCGGGGGCGGGCTGCTGGAGGAGATCCGGGCGGAGGTGCTGCGGACCAGGCCGCAGGCGGAGGTGCGGCCGGTGCGGTTGGAGCGGCTGCGGCCGCGGACCCTGCTGGCGGTGGTGGGCGGGGTGGTGGCCGGGTGGCTGCTGATCCCGCAACTGTTCGCGGCCGAGGACAACCCGATCTCGGCGGTGGCCGACGCCGATCCGGCGTGGCTGGCGCTGGCGCTGCTGGCGGCGGCGCTGAGCCACGTGACGGCGGCGATGGGGTTCGTCGGGTTCGTGCCGGAGCGGCTGGACTTCCGCAACGCGGTGCTGGCGCAGCTGGCCGGGGCGTTCGTGAAGCTGGTGTCGCCCGGGGGCGTCGGCGGGATCGCGCTGAACACCCGGCTGTTGCAGCGGGCCGGGATCCCGACCGCGCAGGCGCTGTCCAGCGTCGGGGTGGGGCAGTTGATCGGCCTGGTGCTGCACCTGCTCCAGCTGGGCGCCTTCGTCTACCTGCTGGACCTGCAACCGGGCGGTTCGGAGCTGGACGCGCTGCCCGCCGTGGTGGGCGGGCTGGCGGGGGCGGCGGCGCTGCTGGCGGTGGTCTCGGCGGTGCCGCCGGCCCGGCGCTGGCTGGCGGCCCGGCTGCGGCCGCTGACCACCGAGGTGCTGCCGCGGCTGCTGGACCTGCTGCGCAGCCCGGCCCGCCTGGCGGTGGGGCTGACCGGGCAACTGCTGGTGTCGATCTGCCTGATCGGCTGCCTGTACTGCTGCACCCGGGCGATCGGCCGGGAGCCGTCCTTCGCCTCGGTGGCGGTGGTGTTCCTGGTGGGCAACGCGGCGGGCAACGTGGCGCCGACCCCGGGCGGGGCCGGCGCGGTGGACGGGGCGCTGATCGCGCTGCTGCAGCAGACCGCGTCGATGGAGAAGGGCGGCGCGCTGGCGGCGGTGGCGATGTACCGCCTGCTGACGCTGATCCTGCCGGTGCTGCCGGGCTGGGCGGCGATGACCTGGCTGCAGCGCCGCCGGGCGCTGTAGCGCACCGGACGGCGCCCCGGACCGGGCCCGGCGGCGGCTACTCGCGGTACTCGTCCTCGTCGAGCTGGACGACGCGGCTCTGCTCGGCGGCGTCGGCGACATCGGTGGCCGGGTCGGCTCCGACGGCCCGGCGTTCGGCCACCTCGTCGTACTCGTCGCCCTCGGGTGCCTCGTCGTCGGATTCGACGGTCTCGACGGCCTCGTCGATCAGGTAGTCCTCGTGATTCTGCGGCATGGCGTCCGTCCTCACTGTTCGGAGGCGCTGTCCGGAGGCTCCCACGGGCGCGGGGGCGGTACTGGCAGTATCCGTCGCCGGGCGGCCGGGCGCGATCGCGCCGGGGCGGCCCCGCGGCACCCGGGCCGCCGGCCGGCACGGAACGCGCCGCAGGCCACCGGGGGTACGATCGGTGCCGTACCAAGGGCTTACCCACACCCACCCGGTGGCCCCGAGGCCCTTACGAACGACGGGGAAATCATGTCCGGCTCGCACTACTTCACCGGTGCACCCGAGGTCGCCAGCGAGCGCCGGCCGATCACGGTCTCCCTGCCGGACCTCACCCTCGAACTGACCACCGACACCGGAGTGTTCTCGCGCGGCCGGCTCGACCCGGGCACCCGGATCCTGCTGGAGCACGCCCCGCAACCGCGGGTGCGCGGCCCGATCCTGGACGTCGGCTGCGGCTACGGCCCGATCGCGCTGACCTGGGCGAGCCGGCGCAGGCGGCTGCCGGTCTGGGCGGTGGACGTGAACGAGCGCGCGCTGGAACTGGTGCGGCTGAACGCCGAGGCACTCCGGCTGGGCAACGTCCAGGCCGCGCTGCCCGAGGACGTCCCGCAGGACGTGCGGTTCGCCACCATCTACTCCAACCCGCCGATCCGGATCGGCAAGGCCGAGCTGCGCCGGCTGCTCACGCACTGGCTCGGCCGGCTGACCCCGGACGGCTCGGCGTTCCTGGTGGTGCAGAAGCACCTGGGCTCGGACTCGCTGCAGAAGTGGCTGAACGAGCAGGGCTACCCGACCACCCGGGTCGCGTCGGTCAACGGGTTCCGGATTCTGGAAGCACGACCCCGCCCGGAGCCGGGCGAGGGTACGGAGAGTGGACGGGGAACGTCGTCGTGAAGCAGTTGCGCGGGACCGAACTGAAGCGACTGCACCGCTCGTGGCGGCGCAGCAACGAGTTCCGGCTCGCGATGATCCTGGAGAACCTGCAGTCGCCGTTCAACGTCGGCTCGGTGGTCCGGACCGGGGCCGCGATGGGCGCCGAGAAGCTGTACCTGGCCGGGGAGACCCCGTCGGTGCGCTCCTCGGGCGCGCAGAAGGCCGCGATGGGCACCGACAAGTACCTGAAGGTGGAGCACTTCCCGACGATCGCGGAGGCGGTCGCGGCGGCGAAGGCGGACGGCTTCAAGGTGGTCGGCCTGGAGCTGGCGGACGAGGCGGTGCCGATGTTCGCCGCCGAACTGACCCCGGCGGTGGCCTTCGTGCTGGGGCACGAGGACCGCGGGATCACCCCCGACGCGCTGGCGCTCTGCGACCAGGTGGTGTTCGTGCCGCAGCTGGGCCGGGTCGGCTCGCTGAACGTGTCGGCGGCCGCGACGGTGGCCTGCTACGAGGCGCGCCGCCAGGGGTACGCGATCAGCGGCACCCCGGACGGCACCGACCTCGGCGACCTCGGCGGGGCCGACGACGAGTAGGACCTGATCCGATCCGGAGGGGTGTGCCGAAAGGCCCACCCCTCCGGTCGTTTCCGTCTGCCATCTCTGCCGAACGGCAGATGTGCCCGGCCGCCCGCGCCGGAAGCATGGCGGACATGACGGAACTCCGGATCCTCGACCTGACCAAGGAGTACCGCGGCGGCAAGCGCGCGGTGGACTCGTTCTCGCTGACGCTGCGGCCCGGCGTGCTCGGCCTGCTCGGTGCCAACGGCGCCGGGAAGTCCAGCCTGATGCGCATCCTGGCCACGGTCACCCGGCCCACCTCCGGGCAGGTGCTCTGGGACGGCGCGGACACCGCCCGCCGGCCCGGCCCGCTGCGCCGCACGGTCGGCTACCTGCCGCAGGACTTCGACGGCTACCCGCAGCTCACCGCCCGCGAGTTCCTCGCCTACCTGGCCGCCGCCAAGGGCCTGCGGCGGCGCCGTGCGAAGGCCCGGATCGACGAACTGCTCGACCTGGTCAACCTGTCCGGCGCGGCCGGGCAGCGGCTGGGGGCGATGTCCGGCGGGATGCGCCAGCGTGTCGGCATCGCGCAGGCGCTGCTGAACGACCCGGCACTGCTGATCGTCGACGAGCCGACCGTCGGGCTCGACCCGGAGGAGCGGCTGCGCTTCGGCGGCCTGCTGACCGGGCTCGGCGCCGAACGGATCGTCGTGCTGTCCACCCACATCGTCTCCGACGTGGCCGCCACCGCCGACCGGATCGCCGTGATGGGGCACGGCCGGCTGCTGCACCACGGCACCCCGGAGGACCTGCTGCGGGGCGCGGCGGGCTCGGTCTGGGAGCTGACCGTGGCCGCCGACCGGCTCCCGGCGCTGCGCTCGCGGTTCCTGCTGGGCGCCACCACCCGCACCCCGCAGGGCGTCCGGGTCCGGGTGCTGTCCCCGCACCCTCCCGCGCCGGAGGCCGAGCCCGTCCCGCCCCGGCTGGACGACGCGTACCTGCTGCTCACCGCCGCCCAGGCCGGGCCCGAGCGGGTGGCGGCGTGACGGCCGGCCTCTGGGCGCTCCCGCTCGCCGACTTCCGGGAGCGCCGCCGACGGCCCGGGTACCTGGCGGTGCTGCTCGGCACGCTCGCGCTCGGACTGCTGGCCGCGCCGGTCGGCGACTCCCGCTGGACGGTGTTCCAGGTCACCGACCTGCACGGCCGCTACACCAGCGGCTACGTGGGGACGGTGACTGCGCTCGGCGGCGCGGTCTGGCTGTCACTGGCCGGCTTCGGCATCGCCCGGGGGTCGATCGGGCGGGACGAGCGGAGCGGCGTGGGCAGGTTGCTCGCCGCCACCCCGCTGACCCGGATCGGCTACCTGGCGGGCAAGTTCGGCAGCAACCTGCTGCTGTTCGGCTCGATGCTGCTGGCCCTGGCCGGGACGGCCCTCGGCGTGCAGCTGGTCAAGGGCGACTCCGGGCACGTGGACGTGCTGCGGCTGCTGCTGCCGTACGTGCTGATCACGCTGCCGCTGCTGGCCGCGGTCGCCGGGTGCGCGGTGCTCTTCGACACCCTGCCCGGGCTGCGCGGCGGGCTCGGGGCACTGGTGTGGTTCGCGGTCTGGCTGGTCGCCGTGCTCGGCGCGCAGGCGGGCGGCGGGCCCGACCTGCTGGGCATGCGCCGGATCACCGCGTCGATCCGGGAGGCGATCGCGGCCGGCGGGCGGTCGGCGGACGGGGTCGAGTTCGGGGTCGGGCTCACCGCGGACAACCGGGTGCTGGGCACCTTCGACTGGCCCGGCCTCGGCCCCGGCGAGGCGGGCTCGCAGGCCGCCGGGGCGCTGCTGCTGACCGCCGTCGCGGTGGGGCTGGCGCTGCTCGGGGCACTCTGGTTCCGGCGCTTCGACGGGGAGGGGCCGCGCCCGGCCGCCGGGGCGTCCGGAGCCGTCCGGACCGACGGCCCCGCGCCCGGAGCCGGGGTCGCTCCCGGCGCGGCCGCCTTCGCCCTCGACCCGGCCCGGCCGACCCCGGCCCCGGCACGCCGGGGCGGCGCGGTGCTCGCCGCCCTCGCGGGCGAACTGCGGATCCTGGTGCAGGGCCAACGGCTGTGGTGGGCCGGGGCGGTAGCCCTCGCCGCACTCGCGGCATGGGTCGCCCCGGACGGCCCGAGCCACCCGGTGCTGCCGTTCGCGATGCTCTGGCCGGTGCTGCTGTGGTCCCGGATGGGCCACCGGGCGGGAGGCGGCAGCACCGGCGAACTGCTCGGCACCTGCCCCTCGCCCCTGCGCCGGGGGCTGGCCGCCCTGCTCGCCGGGGTCGTCCCCGCCCTCGCCGTGGTAGCCGTGCCCGCTGCCCGGCTGCTCGCCGCCGGGCAGCCCCGGGCCGCCGCAGGCGCCCTGGCCGGGGCGCTGCTGATACCCGCCCTGGCACTGCTCTGCGGGGCCGTCACGGGCGGGCCGCGGCTGTTCCAGTCGCTCTACCCGATGCTCTGGTACGGGATGATCAGCCATGTCTCCGGGCTGGACTTCCTCGGCGTCTCCGGGGAGCGTGCCCCGGCCCCGACCGCGGTGGCCGCCGTCGCCGCCGCACTGGCACTCGGCGCGCTCGCCCTGGGCGCGGTCCGCGAGGCCGCCCGCTGACCGCCACCGCGCGGCGGTGGTCAGCGCAGCGTCAGCTAAGCGTCAGCGCTCCAGGCGACTGTAGTTGGCATGACGTCGATCACGGCAGTCTCCAGCTGTCTTCCCGACACCATCCCGATCGCGCGCTTCCAACAGGAACTCCAGCTGACGGATGTGCAGCTCCGGCGCTACCAGCGCTTCTACGGGCTCTCCGAGGTGTGCCGCGACCCCGCGGCCACCGAGACCGAGCTGCTGCTGCGCGCCGCGACCAAGCTGGTGGAACTGCGCGGGCAGGAACAGCGCGTCAAGTACGTCCTCCAGGCCCGCACGATGCCGTCGCCGCTGCCGTACCCGATGACCTCGCTCCGACCGCTCCAGGTCGAGCTCGGCCTGGAGCACGCCGCCGGCTTCGTCGTCTCGCACCACGCCTGCGCCTCCGGGCTGCTCGCGCTGGACCTGGCGGGCACCCTGCTGGCCGCCGACCCGGACCCGAACGCGCTCGCCCTGGTCCTGGCCGGGGAGAAGGCGTGCACCACCCAGACGCAGTCCATCCCGGACGTCACCGTCATGGGCGAGGGCACCGTCGCCTTCCTGGTGAGCGCGGACCGCACCGGCTCCGACCGGATGCTCGGGTACGCAACGCGCACCCACACCCAGTTCGGCGACGAGTTCATCATGGGCGACGCCGCCGCCAAGGAGTTCCAGGACCTGTACGGGCCCGGCCTGTGCGAGGTGATCGGCGCCGCCCTGGAGGAGGCCGGCTGCGGCCTCGACGAGCTGGCGCTCGTGCTGCCGCACAACGTCAACCGGCTGTCGTGGATCGGCGTCTGCAAGACGCTCGGGCTGCCGCTCGACAAGGTCTTCCTCGACCTGGTCGGCGAGACCGGGCACTGCTTCTGCGCCGACCCCTTCATCAACCTGCAGAAGGCCACCGAGCTGGGGCGGCTGCGCCCCGGCGACCGCTACCTGATGACCAGCGTGGGGCTCGGGGCGACCTTCGCCGCGATGGTCCTGGAGCACTGACGGCCGTCCACGGGACCGGCCGTCCCCCGCAGTACCGGCGCACCCGCACCCGCAGCACCTGCGCACCCGCCGCACCGCGCCCGAGCGCACACGAGAAATGACGAGGTCGACATGCATCTACCGTCCTCCGGCTTCAGCGCGCGCCTCAAGCGCGCCGTGACCGGGTCCGCGGACACCCCGCTGGTGTTCCTGGGCAACTTCGAGGTGGAGAACCACTGGGCGCTCGGCGAGCCCGCGCTGCCCCGGGTCGCCTCGCACGCGGGCAGTGCGGTGGTGAACCGCATGGACGAGTTCGCGCTGCTGCTCGGCGGCAAGGACGACCACGTCGTGCTGAAGACCGCCCTGGACGAGGGCTACCGCGGCTACCTGGAGGGCCTCGGCCTGGAGCTGCCCACCGTGCACGTGGTGGCCGGCCAGGACCCGCAGCGCACCGTCAGCGAGGACGCCCTCGCCGACCCCGAGCTGCTGCGCGCGCTGTCCGCCGTCGCCGCCGAGGGCGCCCGGCTGACCGCGCACGGCATCTCCACCGTCGAGGAGGAGCTGGCCGAGCGCACCGGGCTGCAGCTGGGCGCGCCGACCGCCGCGGTCTGCAAGCGGGTCAACAGCAAGGTGTACAGCCGCCGGCTCTCCGACGAGCTGGGCATCCGCCAGGCCCGCGGCTGGGCCTGCGAGACGCTGGAGGAGCTGGCCGAGGCGGTGGCCGCGGCCGGTGAACTGCTGGCGGCGGGCCGCAAGGTGGTGCTGAAGGACGCGTTCGGCGTGTCCGGCAAGGGCATCGTCGTGCTGGACTCCGAGGCCCGCCTGGGCCGGCTGCACCGGATGGCGGTCCAGCAGGCCGAGCGCGCCGCCAAGGCCGCGGGCGGGGCCCCCCGCACCGCGCTGGTGATCGAGGAGTGGGTCGCCAAGCGCTGCGACCTCAACTACCAGTTCACGGTGGGCCGGGACGGCTCCACGCACTTCGACTTCGTCAAGGAGCTGCTGACCGAGGGCGGCGTCCACAAGGGCCACCGGATCCCGGCCCGGCTGACCGACGGGCAGGTCGCCGAGATCGAGGCGACGGCGCTGCGGCTCGGCGAGCGGCTCGCCGCCGACGGCTACTACGGCGTGGTCGGCGTCGACGCGATGGTCGACCCGGACGAGGGCCTGTACCCGGTCATCGAGATCAACGCCCGCAACAACATGTCCACGTACCAGAACGTGGTGCACGAGGGCGGCCTGGCCGGGGCCGACGACGTCGCCGTCGCCCGGCACTTCCCGCTGCGGCTGACCCGCCCGCTGCCCTTCGCCGAACTGGCCGAGGTGCTGGACGGGCTGCTGCTGACCGAACGGGGCCCGCGCCCGCGCGGCCTGTTCGTGAACAACTACGCCACGGTGAACGCCGCCGCGGGCACCGCCGCCGACACCGAAGCGGACGGCTTCGAGGGCCGGCTGTACGGCGTGCTCGTCGGTGCCTCCGACGAGGAGATCGAGGCGCTCGACACCGACATCACCCGCCGCCTCGCGGCCTACCCGGAACGGAGCTGACCGTGAGCGTCGCATTCGAGGTGCAGGGCCTCGGGATCACCGAGCTCGCCGAGGAGTTCGGCACCCCGCTCTACCTGTACGACGGCGAGGAGATCACCACCCGCTTCCAGGGGCTGCGCGAGGCGCTGCACCCGGCGCTGGAGGTCTTCTACTCGCTCAAGGCGAACCCCAACATCTCCGTCTGCGCGCTGCTGCACAGCCTGGGCTCGCGCGCCGAGGTGTCCTCGCTGACGGAGCTGGTCACCGCCCGCCGGGCCGGGGTCGAGCCGCGCGACATCATCTTCCTCGGCCCGGGCAAGAGCCGCGGCGAGGTGGCGGCCTGCCTGGACGAGGACATCCACGCGATCGTCTGCGAGTCGATCGGCGAGCTGGACCTGATCGACGAGGTGGCCCGCGAGCGCGGGATCACCGCCCGGGTCGCGCTGCGGGTCAACCCGCGCTTCTCGGTGAAGGGTTCGGGCCTGACCATGGGCGGCAAGCCGCGCCAGTTCGGCACCGACGAGGAGCTGCTGCTGGCCGAGGGCAAGGACCTCGCCGGCCGCTACCCCAACATCCGGCTGATGGGCGTCCAGGTGTACCTGGGCACCCGCATCCTGATCGAGGAGTCCGTCGTCGAGAACACCCGGCGGATCCTGGAGCTGGCCGAGCGCCTCTCCACCGAGCTGGGCTTCCCGCTGGAGACGGTCGACGTCGGCGGCGGCCTCGGCATCGCCTACTTCGACAACGAGAAGGACCTCGACGTCGCCGAGCTGACCGCCGGGCTCAACCCGCTGATCGCGGACTTCCGCGCCCGGCACCCGGAGACCCGGATGATCATGGAGCTGGGCCGCTTCCTGGTCGCCGCGTCCGGCACCTACGTCACCCGGGTGCGCTACACCAAGACCTCGATGGGCGAGAACTTCGCGGTCACCGACGGCGGCACCAACCACCACATGGCGGCCGTCGGCATCGGCTCGTACGTGAAGCGCAACTTCCCGATGGCCGCGCTGGAGCGGCTGGACGAGCCGGCCACCGAGCCCTGGCACATCACCGGCCCGCTCTGCACGCCCAACGACGTCATCGGCAAGAAGGTGCCGATGCCGGCGCTGCGGGCCGGCGAGCTGATCGGGGTGCAGCGCTCCGGCGCGTACGGGCCGACGGCCTCGCCGGTGCACTTCCTCAGCCACGGCTACCCGGCGGAGGTGCTCGTCCTGGACGGGCGGGCGCACCTGATCCGGGAGCGCGACGACGTCGAGGCCATGCTCGGCCGCCAGCGGCTGTACGCGGCCCCCGGCGACGACCAGAACTGACCACCGACCGGCCGACCCACGGCCGGGACCAGTCCGAGGAGAACACCATGAGCGACACTGCCAACACCGTGGCCGACGTGAAGTACGTCGACGCCGTCCGCAAGGGCCTGTCGGAGGTCCTCAACAAGGACGTCTCCGGCGCCGACCCGGGCGTCCGCCTCTTCGACGAGCTGGGCCTGGACTCCAGCAGCGCGCTCGAACTGCTCATCACCATCGAGGAGATCCTCGACGTGCAGTTCGACGCCGACGAGCTGGACATGACCCACTTCGAGACCGTGGGCTCGCTGGCCGGCTTCGTCGCCGCGGAAGCGAGCGCCTAAGCATGTTCCGCGCGACTGCGCCCGTACGGCGTCCGGCCCCGGCCCGCGCGGACGGCACGCCCGGCCCGGCCCCGGCGGCGGTCCTGCCGCGGCTGATCCGGGCCGGCGCCCACACCCCGCCGGGGCCTGGCGCGCCGTACCGGCCGGAGGCCGCGCGGGAGGACTTCTACCGCGAGCTCGGGGCGCTCTACGGCGCGGACTTCGACCGCGAGCAGTTCGCCGCCTCGGGGCGGCGCACCTCGGTGGAGCTGGCCCACGGCGCGCTCGACGCGCTGGGCCCGCTGACCCCCGAGGAGTGCCCCGAGGTGGTGGTGGTCGCCTACTCCGCGCCGGACTTCGACCACGCCGAGCTGGTCGCCTCCTGCGTGAAGGGGCGGCTGCCGGGCGAGCCGCTCTCCTTCGCCCTGTCCGACCAGGGCGTCCTGGCGCCGTTCAGCGCGCTGCGGGTCGCCGTGGAGTACGCCCGGCGGTGCGGCTGGTCGCGGCTGCTGCTGCTGGTCGTGGACCAGGGCACCCAGCCGTTCCCGCTGCCCGCGACGGGGCAGAGCGCCGTCCACACGGACGCCGCGGTCGCGCTGCTGATCCACTGGGACGGCGGCGACGCGCCGCTGGGCGGTGCGGCCCAGGGCCTCCCGGAGCCGGGGCTGTTCGCCGGCTGGGACGCCTCGGCCGCGCTGGTCACCGGCTCCGGCCTGTCCGACGGCTGTGCTGAACTTCCGGCACACGGCGGTCCGTGGACCAAGGTGGCGGCCGGACAGCCCGCCACCGGCGGCTGGGCCGCCCTGCTCGCCGCCGCCGACCGGGACCGCCCGGTGGTGGTGGCCGACTACGACCGGGAGCGCGGCTTCCTGGCCTACTGCACACTCGACACGGGGGAGTTGGGGGTCCGATGACGGTTCCGGCCGAGGTGCGCGAGCACTGGCAGGAGGCCCGGACGAGCGCGCGCAACGACGGCCTCGTCCCCGCACTGACCCTGCTCTCCCGCGCGCTGTCCCCCGGGGTGGCACCGCGCGGCCCGCGCGGGCACGCCGTGGTCCCGCGCGAACTCCTCGGCGAGTACGCCGAGTTCGGCGACGACGAGGACGGGGACGAGGACGGGAATGGGGGCCTGGACCCGGTGCCCGGTCTGGCCGTCCTGAGCCCCGCCGACGCCACCCGGGCGCCCGCCGGCCCCGACGCCCACGACTGGGGCACCGGCCTCGCCTGGCTGCGGCTCGGCGCGTCCGAGCGGCTGCGGGAGGCCTGCCTGGCCTACCTCGCGGGCCGCCAGGTCGAGGGTTCCTCGCTGCTGCTGCAACAGCTGGTCAAGGGCGCGCTCGCCGACGTGCTGATCGACCACCTGGAGATCGAGGGCGTCCTCGACGACCTCACCGAGGGGCCGGACGACTCCCCGCCGGCCCCCGCCCGGCCGCTGGACGGCCCGGCCCTCGCCCGCCTCCAGGCCCAGATCACCCAGGCCGACCGCGCACTGCTGCGGCTGCTCGGGGCGTACGGTTTCACCGCCGAGGGGCCGGGCCGGGCGGCGTACGCCTCCGAGCTCCTCGCCGACGTGTACTGCGGCTGGCCGGGGCCGGTCGGGGACACGGCACAGAACGTCGACTCCCGGAAGGGGAACGTGTGATCAGCCTGCCCGGCCCGCTGGAAACCACGCACCGGCACGTGCGGCGGTGGGCCGAAGACCTGCGGGCGGGCGCGCTCGACCTCGACCGGGACCCGGAGGCCGTCCACCGCTTCCTGGACCTGCCCGCCGTGCGCTTCCTGGCCGGCCACCAGGTGCCGCCGGAGTGGGACCGGGCGTCCGCCGAGGCCGGTGCCGGCCCCGCGCACGGCCTGGCGACCCTGGAACGGGTCCTGGTGAGCGAGGAACTGGCGCGCGGCGACGCCGGGATGATGCTGGGCGCGCCCGGCGCCTCGATGTGCGGGGTGCTGCTGAGTGTGCTCGGCAGCCAGGCCCAGAAGGACTGGGTGTACGGCCGGCTCGCCGAACGCCCCCGCTGGACCTGCTTCGGCCTCACCGAGCCCGACCGCGGCTCGGCCATCGGCGAGATGACCACCACGCTGACCCCGGTGGGCGACGGCTCGTACGTCCTGGACGGCGAGAAGCGCTACGTCGGCAACGCCGCCCGGGCCGACCTGGGCGCCGTGTTCGCGCGGGTCGCGGGCACCGAGCGGCTCGGCGTGCTGGCCGTCCTGGTGGACACCGCCGACCCCGGCTTCCGGGCGGAGCCGCTGCCCACCCTCGGCCTGCGCGGCGTCCAGCTGACCCGGATCACCCTCGACGGGGTGCACGTGCCGGCCGAACGGGTGCTCGGCGCCCACCTGCCGCCGACCCGGCGGGGGATGTGGAGCATCGTCTCGGTCTTCAACCAGCTCCGCCCGAGTGTGGCCGCGATCGCCCTCGGTATCGCCCGGGCCGCCCACGACTACGTCGCCGAGAACCGCCGGGAACTGCGCGGCGCGGAGCGCGAGCTGTTCGAGTCGCTCGGCCAGCGGATCGACGCGGCCCGCCGGTTGACCTACCGGGCGGCCCTCGCGGTGGACCGCAAGCCGGCCGCCGGGCACCTCTCCTCGGCGGCGAAGGCCCGCGCCTGCGAACTCGCCGAGGACGTCACGATGCGCGCGCTGGGTTTCTTCGGGCCCGGCGCCCGGCTGGACCACCCGCTCCTCGACAAACTCGCCCGGGACGCACGGGGCGTGGAGTTCATGGAGGGGACACGGAACATCCAGAAGCTGAATCTGTTCCAGGGGCTGCACACCGGAAAGGTGGGCCGGTTCTGAACGGGACAGAACAACCGGTCGGTCGGGATACGGTCGAGATCTGGCAGATTCCGCTGACCGGTGGCGAGCACCCGGACCGCCCGGACGGCGAAGCCGCCCAGGGCGCCCCGGACGGGTACCCGCCGCACCTGGAGGAACTGCTCGACGAGCAGGAGCGGGCGCGCGCCCGGAGCGGACAGTTGCCCGGGCTGCGGCGCCGCTTCGTGCTCGCGCACGCCGCCACCCGGATCGTCCTCGGCGAGCGCCTCGGCCGCCCCCCGGCCGGGCTGCGCTTCAGCCGCGGCCCGTGGGGGAAGCCGGCCGTCGAGGACGCGCCGGGCCTGCACTTCAACCTGTCCCACTCGGGCGAGATCGCCCTGCTCGCCCTGGCATCACGGCCGGTCGGCGTGGATGTCGAGCTGGCCCGCGCCGAGCTGGACACCGCCCGGCTGGCCGGTCGCTTCTTCCCCCCGGACGAACGGGAGCTGGTGGCCCGGGGCGGGCCCGACGCCTTCACCCGGCTGTGGACCAGGAAGGAGGCGTGCGTGAAGGCCTCGGGCGCCAGACTCACCCAGGGCATGGGGATCCCGGTCGCCCACGACGGACCGGAAGCCACCGTGTACGCACGCTCCGGTCCGTTGCCCGGGCCGTGGAGAGTCACCGACCTGCCGCTGCCCGAGGAATACGCGGGGTCCGTCGCACTGATCGGCGACGGGCCCTTTAACGTGTCCCGGCGGATGTGGTATCAAATTCCGCCCGGGGAATCCGGCGGCAGCCCTCTCGGGTCGGCTGTCAAGTAGAAGAAACTCCCCCTCCAATCGTCGAAGTTGTACCCGTGATCATGCGTCGAAGCGTCACTAGATTCAGTGATGCAGGCGAACGCCGCACCGCACCGGCCGGACTCACAAGTCAGGCCCGTGTCTTGATCCGGGCATTTCTTTTGAGGAGGGGAACGTGATCGTGGAAGGCAGGAACGTGATCACCAGGGCCGCTCGGTGGAGCGCCGTCCACCCCTGGTGGGCGATCGCGCTCTGGGTGGCGTTCGTCGTGGCGGCCCTCGTGGTCGGCGGCGTCACGGGCACCCGGCAGGCCACCACCTCCGACCTCGCCATCGGCCAGTCCGGCCGGGCGGCCGCGATCGCCCGCAGCGGCGGCCTCCAGGAGCGCGCGGTGGAGAACGTCCTCATCACCCCGTGGGGCGGCGGCCGGCTCGACCCCGTCCAGGCGCAGTCCGCGGCCTCGGACGCCACCCGCGACCTGAAGGCCCTCCCCGGCATCAGCTCGATCGACGCCCCGGTGCCCGCGCCGGACGGCTCGGCCCTGCTCGTCCCGGTGACCCTCGACGGCGATCCGGAGACCTCCGCCGACCGGGTGCAGCCGCTCATCGACACCGTGGCGAGGACCCACTCGTCGCACACCGAGCTGCGGATGGAACTCGTCGGCGCCGGCTCGATCAAGGCCGGGCTCAACGAGATGCTGAGCAAGGACCTCGGCAAGGCGACCGTGCTGAGCCTGCCGGTGACGCTGCTCGTGATGGTCTTCGTGTTCGGCGCGATCGTCGCCGCGAGCGTCCCGGTCGTCCTCGGCCTGTCCTCGGTGCTCGCCGGGCTCGGCCTGTGGGGGGTGGCCTCCCAACTGGTGCCCGATCCGGGGCCGGTGACGCACGTCATCGTGCTGATGGGCATGGCCATCGGGGTCGACTACTCGCTGTTCTACCTCAAGCGCCAGCGCGAGGAGCGGGCGTTGGGCGCCAACAACATCGACGCCATCGAGATCGCGGCCGCCACCTCCGGGCACTCGGTGCTGGTGTCCGGCGTGGTCGTCATGATCTCGATGGGGGCGCTCTACCTCGCCGGGCACATCGCCTTCGAGTCGATGGCCACCGGCGCGGTGCTGGTGGTCGCCATCGCGATCACCTCCTCGCTGACCGTGCTGCCGGCCATGCTGTCCCGGTTCGGCCGCTACCTGGACGCGCCGCGGGTCCCGCTGGTGTGGCGGCTCACCCAGAAGGGCGGGGTCAAGCCGCGGCTGTGGTCGACCATGCTCAAGCCCGCCCTGCGCCACCCGGTGATCGCACTGGTGGTCTCGGTCGGCGCGCTGCTCGTCCTCGCGCTGCCCGCCCTCGGCCTGAAGCTCAAGGCCACCGGGATCGACGACCTGCCCCGGTCGATCCCGGCGATGCAGGCCAACGAGCGGCTGACCCACTCCTTCCCGAGCCAGGCCGACACCCACACCGTCGCGGTGAAGGTCCCGGCCGACCGGACGGCGCAGTTGGGCACCGCGGTGGAGTCGCTGGTCGAACGCGCCTCGCAGGACGACCTCTTCGTGCACAACCCCGCGCCGGTCGTCCGCACCTCCCCCGACGGCACGGTCGCCACCATCGCGATCGGCACCCACTTCGACAGCGGCTCCCCGCAGGCCCGCGCCTCGCTGGCCCGGCTGCGCCAGGACCTCGCCCCGCAGACCCTCGGCACGGTCGCGGGCGCCGAGTTCGCGGTCGGCGGCAGCGACGTCGCGTTCGACGTCGACTACCGGGCGAACGTCATGCACAAGATGCCCTGGGTGCTCGGAGTGGCCCTGGTGCTGACCTTCCTGGTGATGACCGCCGCGTTCCGCTCGGTGGTGCTCGCGCTGATCACCGTGGTGCTCAACGTGCTGTCCGCGGCGGCCTCCTTCGGCCTGCTCGCGCTGATCTTCCAGCACACCTGGGCGGAGGACCTGCTGCACTTCGAGTCCACCGGCCGGGTGGTGGCCTGGCTGCCGCTGATGCTCTTCGTGATCCTGCTCGGCCTGTCGATGGACTACCACGTCTTCGTGGTCAGCCGGATCCGGGAGGCGGCGCGCGGCGGGCTCTCCGTCAAGGAGGCGGTCGAGCAGGGCATCACCCGCACGGCCGGCGTGGTGACCAGCGCCGCGGTGGTGATGGTCTGCGTGTTCGCCCTGCTGGCCTCGCTGAACTTCATCGAGATGAAGCAGATGGGGGTGGGCATGGCCTGCGCGGTGCTGCTCGACGCGACGGTGATCCGGATCGTCGTCCTGCCGGCCGTGGTCACCCTGCTCGGCTGGAAGACCTTCTGGCCCTCGCGGCTCGCGCGCCAGACCACGACCCGGACCCCGCGGATGCCGGCCATCGTGGCCGCCGCGGCGGCGGCCTCGGCGGCACGCACGACCCTCCCGTAACACGGGACCCGTCCAACTCGACGGCCGGGGAAGGGCTTAGCCCCTCCCCGGTCCTTTTCGTGTGCGTTTGGTGCAGGCGCCTGGCCACAACCAGTCGTGACAAGGGGTTTGACGCCGACTGTCCCGTGGTGGTTTGTTACGGGAGTTGTAGAATCGCATGCGCGTTCGTCGGCACGTGAACGACCTTCCCGGTGACGGGGGGGCGCAACTGCCGGTGGACGCGCCACGGGGAAGCAGGGGGCGGTCAGGGGGGTGGCCATGCACAGTGACGGCAGCCTCGCCTCGGCGCGCTGGCGCAACGAACTCACCCGGGTCGGGACGTTGTCCGGACGGGAACGGCAGGTCTTCGACCTGATCGGTGCCGGACACTCCAACCGCGGCATCGCCGCCCGACTGCACGTCACGGAGCGCACGGTGAAGGCGCATGTCGCCAACATCCTGGCGAAACTGGGAGTGGAGTCGCGGCTTCAGGTGGGGTTGGTGGCGCAGGTTCATCAACTCATGTACGAAGGTACATGGCCGGACGACCCAGGCGTGTCCGATACTTGACCAGCGCGAATGATACCCAGGCTTTTCCCCTTTGTCAGGCCACCCCAAACACGTCGACCACTGTTGACGGTGGCCGGGCCGAGGTCACAGGAGAAAAGCTTGTGGCTGGAGTTCACCGCTAGGGACGGGGAATTTGGTGTACATCTCCATATTAGGCCCACTATTGATCGGCGACGGTCAGCGCACCGTAGGTCTACGGGCGAAGAAGAATCGCGTGATGCTCACCATGCTGGCGCTCAACGCCGGTCAGGTGGTCGCGTTCGACGAACTGATCGACGAGCTGTGGGGGGAAGCGCCGCTCAAGAACGCGCGCAACGCCTTGCAGGCCAATGTCAAACGCATGCGCAAATCGTTGGCGGAACTTGGTCTGGAGGGGCCGGACCAGGAACTCATCCGCACGGTTGACAACGGTTACATGCTCAACGTCTCGGAGGACGCGGTCGACGCGTACCGGTTCCTGCGGACGGCGGAGAAAGGCGCGGGGCTGGTCAGCAACCGGCCGTACGAAGCGATGGACACGCTCCGCAAGTCGCTCGGGATGTGGCGCGGACCGGCCCTGCTCGACACGAGCGACGGGCCCTGGTGCCGTGCCGTAGCGCTGCGTCTGGACGAGCAGCGCAAGACCGCGCGGGAGGACCTGATCTCGGCCCAGCTGCAAGCGGGCGAGGCGGGGACGGTGGTGGCCGAGCTGAAGCAGTTGCTCGCCCAGTACCCGGAACGCGAGCGGTTCAGCGAGCAGTTGATGATCGCCCTCTACCGGTGCGGCCGGCAGTCGGAGGCCGTCGACATCTTCCACCGCACCCGGAAGTGGCTCGACGACGAGTTGGGGCTCAAGCCGAGTCGTCGTCTCCACCACCTCTACCAGGCGATCCTGATGCAGGATCCCTCGCTGTAAGTCCCGTCGGGGCGAGGGCAGTTCGCCCCGGCACGCCGGCGGCGCCCCGGCGGGGGAGCCGCCGACGGCCCCGGGACCGCCGGGCCCGGAGTGCGGGGCCGGCCCGCCCGGCGTTCAGGACCCGCGCA
>NZ_JBHXML010000105.1:0-26519 GCF_042720345.1 Kitasatospora sp. NPDC058478
ACAACCGGAGGACAGCCCAGCAGGGCGTCAGTCAGTGGCAGAGCCACGACCACCAGGGACCCGGTTAGAACTATCAGTGTCAGTGGTATCGGCTACGGTCCCCGACATCCGAGAAGAATCCGAGAAGAAATCGTTTCCGAGGAGGGCCGGATGGCGATCCACCGTCGCATTCACGCCGCATTTCCCGTTCGCGCCGTCATCCGCGCTCACGCCGTCGTCCGCGTTCGCACGGCCATCCGTGTTCACGCCGTCCTCCGGGGGCTCGGCCGGAAAGCACGGATGTGGTGGCCGGCGCCGCCGACCACCACATCCGTTCACGTGTACCTCAGGCCCCCTGGGGCCGCCCGGCCAGTCCTGCCGGGCGGGCCCGGCGGGACGTGCAGGCCTTGCGGGCCGGCACCGGCCGGCTGCTCAGCCCTGTCAGGCCGCCGGGAAGATCGCCGCGTCCGGCTTCAGCAGTTGGCCCGGCTTCGGCGCGGTGCCGTCCACCAGGTAGCGGGTGACCAGCGCGTTCAGCGCCTGGCTGCGGCCGACGGCGCAGTGCTCGATCGAGTCCACGCTGACCAGCACGGCGTTGCCCAGCTGCTGCTGCATCCGCTGGGCGAACTTGTACTGGGTGGCCGGGTCGTAGAGGTTGCCGATCACCATGACGGTGTTCGAGGTCTTCTTGTTCCACGGGCCGCTGAAGCGCTCTGCGTCCCGGGCCGGGGCCGGCCAGCTCGCGCAGGCGGGCGCGTCGAAGGCCTGGTAGCGGCCGAAGGTCGGCGACTCCTTCTCCCAGGCCTTGGCGACGTTCGGGAAGACCCGGTCGTTCGACGGGTACGGCTTGTCCTGGCAGTTGACGCCCATGTAGGAGTCGTCGGCGGTGTACTCGGAGTCGACCGGGGCCTCGCGCAGCGCCCGCGGGGCGTTCACCGCGAGGATGTTGGCGTCGTCGTCCGAGACGGTCGCCTTCGGCGCCATCAGGGTGTTCGCGGCCGGCTTCTGGACCAGCTGGTACGTCGCCTGCAGCGACTTGGCCAGCGGCGCCAGCTTGGCCTGCGAGTACAGCGCGCTGGCCACCTCGCTGGTGAAGGTGCTCAGCGTCACCTGGGAGCCGTTCGGCAGGGTGACCGGGCTGGTCCGCAGGTGGTCGCGGAGCTGGTCGAACTTGGCCCGGGTGTCGCCCTCGCCGAAGGCGCAGCGCGGGGCGCCGGCGGCCTGGCAGCGCTTCAGGAACTCGTCCAGGGCCAGCTCGAAGCCGCCCGCCCGCTGACGGTCGTACTCCAGGCCGTCGTGCAGGCGCAGGTTCGGGTCGACGTTGCCGTCGACGATGATCGTGCGCACCTTGTTCGGGTACATCCCGGCATAGGTCGCGCCGATCAGGGTGCCGTAGGAGAACCCGGCGAAGTTGAGCTGGGAGTCGCCGACGGCGCGGCGCATCCGGTCGAGGTCACGGACCACGTTGATGGTCGACATGTGCTCGATCAGCGGGCCGGCGTTCTTGCTGCACGCGTCGGTGTAGTCCTGGTCCGCGTCCAGCGTCTCGTTGATCTCGGCCTTGGTGACCGGCACGCCGACCATGCGGCCGTTGACCGCGTCGGCGTCCTCCTGGGTCTTGAAGCACTTGAGCGGGTTGCTCCGGGCCACGCCGCGGGGGTCGAAGCCGACCAGGTCGAAGCGCGACTGCACCTCGGTACCGAATCGGGTGGTGGTCGCCCACAGGTAGCCGCTACCACCCGGGCCGCCCGGGTTGAGGAACAGCGAGCCGATCCGCTTGGACGGGTCGCTCGCCCGCCGGCGCATCATGGCGATGCCGATCTTCTCACCCGACGGGTTGTCATAGTCCAGCGGCACCGGGTATACGGCACAGTCGTAGATGCCTGGGTCCGGCTTGCTCGGGTCGGGGTTACACGGGGTCCAGTTGACAGCGGCGACCTTCGCCTCGGCCGCCGCACCCGGCGCCAGGTCTATCGGCGCCGCCGACGCCGCGACAGCACTACCGGTGACGAGGGCGAGGGCGCAGGTGACCGCTCCGGCCAGCGTGGATATACGGGACAAGGAACCTCCTCAGTACTGAAAGGGCGGCCCCAGCCTGTCAGTCTGAGATCTCCATGTGAAGACCTGGAAGCAGCGTAAATGTTTCGATGGCTTCCATTTTGCGACCGGATTATTCTGTGAATGAACCAACTTGACGGTTGATTGACCTGATGGTTCGTCACCATGGAACCTGGACACCCGGAGCGCCGGACACCCGGAGCGCCGCTCGACAGCCGGCGGAGCACCCGCCCACACACCCGCCCGCCGCCGGCGCCCGGCCGCCCCGCGCAGCGCGGCCGCCTTCGGACGCCGGACATCGAACGCCGGACGGTCGACTTGACTGGGAAACTGATGAGGCGCCATATTACTTTCATGACGCAACGCCCCGACGCCGACAGCGGCGCCCCCACCCTCGACCAGGCACGCCGCCAGATCGCCCGCTACGGCCTCACGGCCGACCCGCAGGCGATCCTGGTCGCGGCCCGGCTGATGGCGGCGGGTGCCCGGATCGGCCAGGCCGGGGAGGTGCACTTCGCCCGGTTCGGGCTCTCCACCGGCCGCTACCGACTGCTGGCCGATCTGGAGGACCACGGCGGCGAGAAGTCGCCCTCCCAGCTCGCGGCCGGCCTCGGCGTCTCCCGGGCGACCGTGACCGGCCTGGTGGACGGCCTGGAGCGGGAGGGCCTCGTGGTCCGCCGCCCGTCCGTCGAGGACGGCCGCGCCAACGTGGTGGTCCTCACCGCACGCGGCGCGCAGCGGCTGCGCGATCTGGCGCCCGAGCACTTCGCCCGAATGCAGGCGCTGGTCAGCGGGCTCTCGGTCGAGGAGCGCGCCACCTTCCTCGACCTCCTGGCCAGGGTGGTCGAGGGCGCCGACGCGCTGACCGCGGACTGACCCGTCGAGAACGGCGGGCCGCGCAGGCGGCCCGCCGACTTCACGACCCAATAGTTAGGCACCTAAGCACAAATAGTTAGCTACCTAATCACTTTCACCCAAGCACCTCCGCAGGAGAGGCCCATGAGCAAGAAAGCACCCGGCGCACCACCCCCCTTCACCCTGTGGCGGGAGGTCCTCGTCGCCTACGCGATGCCCGCCGTGATGGCCGGCATCGGCGGGGCCGTCACGCACCAGCCGCAGCTGATGATCGCCGCGGCCACCACGATCGGCGGCACCTCGGCCGTCGTCGCCACCCTGGTCGGCTCCGCCCTGCGACGCCGGTCCAACCGCTCCCCGGACGGCCGGGCACCGCGCGCACTGCTGGCCCCCGCACTCGGCCTGGCCGCCGCGGCCGTCGCACTCGCCGTCGGCCTCGCGGCCGCGCACTGGCTGCCGCAGATCCACGGGCTCGCCACCAGCCCCTGGCCCGGCCGCCTTCCGATCGACCTGCCGGTCTCGTCGGCGATCGCGGCCACCGTGATCACCTGGCGCTGGCGCGGCAGCCGCCGGACCCGATCCCCGCAGCACCGACTCTCCACCCGACCGGAAGGACAGACCTCATGATCGTCGTCATGGGCGCCGGAGGCGCCACCGGCGGTGCCACCCTGCGCAGCCTCGCCGCCCTCGGTGCACCGAGCCGCTCACTCAGCCGCGACCCCGCCCGCCTCGCGGCCGGACTCGACGACCGGACCCTCGCACTGACCGAGACGCTCCCGGCCGACGCCGCCGACCCGGACTCGCTGCGCGCGGCCTTCCGCGGCGCGCACCAGCTCTTCCTCACCATGGCCAACGGCCCGCACCAGGTCCAGCACGAGCTGGCCGCGATCGACGCGGCGGTCGAGAGCGGCGTGGAGCACATCGTCAAGATCTCCGCACCCGCAGCCGAACCGGACTCCCCCGTGGCCGTCTCGCGCGGCCACCATCTGATCGAGGAGCGCCTGCGCGCGTCCGGCGTCACCGCGACGGTGCTGCGGCCGTACGCGTTCATGCAGAAGCTGCTGCTGCTGGCACCCGGCATCGCCGCCGCCGGGGTGGTGCACGGCGCCATGGGCCAGGCCCGCTGCAACTACGTCGACGCCCGGGACATCGGCGACGCCGCGGCCAAGGTGCTCACCCGCCCGGAGCTCGCCGGCGGAACGTATCCGCTCACCGGCGGCCGGGCGTACAGCTACCCGGAGCTCACCGGGCTGCTCGGCGAGCTGCTCGGCCGCCCGGTCCGCTACCTCGACCTGCCCCCGGCCGGGCTGCACGCCCATCTGGTCGAGCGGGCCGGGATGCCGCCCTGGCTGGCCTCCCACGTGGTGGAGATCCAGCAGCTCGCGGTGGTCCGCCAGGAGGCGCCCGACGACACCCTCACCCACCTCACCGGGCACGCCCCGCGCACCCTGGAGGCGTTCCTCCGGGAGCACCTGCACCGCTTCCGCTGACCGTTCGGGCGCCGTTCGGGCACCCCCCAGGCACCACCCGGGCGCCTCTCTGGCGCCACTCGAACACCACTCCGACACCATGGCGGGCCCGGCGGCCGGGCCGGAACCGGGCCGGGAAGCCGGGCCCGCCACCCGAAGGGAGCAGCATTCGCTGTGGCGTGGATCACGATCGAGAATTCGTCCTGACGATCCGTCAATTCGACTGACATCCAGTCACATGACTTCCAAGCCTATCCAGTTGTTGACTGACACAACGTCAGCTCAGGCCATTTCCGGCCTAGTTGGGCCAGGTGTCGGGCCGTACGGCGCCTCGCACCCGGGGCTACCATCAGTCGGGTTGTCCGCTCCGGCCCCGGAGTGGGGTCACCCCGTCAGGCGAGTGCTCCCACCGCCCCGAAGGGCCGGGCATCAGTCGGAACGGGGCGAGGACGAGGAGCGTACGGGCTGCCATGACAGCTGAACCGAGCACGGAGCAGTCCCCCACGTCGCCCCAAGCCACACCACCCCAAGCCACGCCACCCCATGCCGCACCGCCGCAGGCCCTCTTCCCGGGCCGTCCGGCCGCCGCACCGCGCACCCTGATCGACGTCCTGGACGCCACCGTCCGCGCCCACCCCGACGAACCGGCCCTGGACGACGGGCGCACCGTGCTCGGCTACCGCGCCCTGGCCTCCGAGGTCGAGCAGCTGCGCCGCCGGCTGGCCGCCGCCGGGATCGGCCCGGGCGACCGGGTGGGCGTGCGGGTGCCCTCGGGCACCAACGACCTGTACGTCTCGATCCTCGCCGTGCTCGCCGCCGGCGCCGCCTACGTGCCGGTCGACGCCGAGGACCCGGACGAGCGCGCCCAGCTGGTCTTCGGGGAGGCCGGCGTCGCCGCGGTGCTCGGCGCCGACCGCGCGCTGACCGTCCACCGCGAACGCCCGGTGCCCCACCCCGGCGAGGCGGCGGCCGACCACCGCCCACGCCCCACCCCGGCCGACGACGCCTGGATCATCTTCACCTCCGGCTCCACCGGCCGCCCCAAGGGCGTGGCCGTCACCCACCGCAACGCCGCCGCCTTCGTCGACGCCGAGGCTGCGCTCTTCCTCCAGGACGAGCCGATCGGCCCCGGCGACCGGGTGATGGCCGGTCTGTCGGTGGCCTTCGACGCCTCCTGCGAGGAGATGTGGCTGGCCTGGCGCCACGGCGCCTGCCTGGTGCCCGTCCCCCGCTCCCAGGTGCGCAGCGGCGCCGACCTCGGCCCCTGGCTGGCGGAGCAGGAGATCACCGTGGTCTCCACCGTCCCGACGCTGGCCGCGCTCTGGCCGGCCGAGGCGCTCAACGAGGTGCGGCTGCTGATCTTCGGCGGCGAGGCCTGCCCGCCGGAGCTGGTGCAGCGGCTGGTCACCGAGGGCCGCGAGGTCTGGAACACCTACGGCCCCACCGAGGCCACCGTGGTCGCCTGCGCCGCGCTGCTGACCGGCGACGGCCCGGTCCGGATCGGCCTGCCGCTGGACGGCTGGGACCTCGCCGTGGTCGACGAGGCCGGCGAGCCGGTCGCGGCCGGCGGCACCGGCCAGCTGGTGATCGGCGGGGTCGGCCTGGCCCGCTACCTGGACCCGGAGAAGGACACCGAGAAGTACGCGCCGCTGGCCTCGCTCGGCTGGGAGCGCGCGTACCGCAGCGGCGACCTGGTCCAGGCCGACCCGGCCGGCCTGCTGTTCCTCGGCCGCACCGACGAGCAGATCAAGCTCGGCGGCCGCCGGATCGAACTCGGCGAGGTCGACGCGGCGCTCCAGGCCCTGCCCGGCGTGGCGGGCGCGGCCGCCGCCGTCCGCACCGCGCGCGGCGGCAACCAGCTGCTGGTCGGCTACCTGGTCGTCCAGGACGGCTTCGACCGCGAGCAGTCCGTCGAGCGGCTGCGCGCCGAGTTGCCGGCCGCCCTGGTGCCGCTGCTCGCGCCGGTCGACACCCTGCCCACCCGCACCTCCGGCAAGGTCGACCGGGCCGCGCTGCCCTGGCCGCTGCCCGAGCTGGAGAACGCCGGGCCGAGCGAGCAGCTGTACGGCACCGAGGCCTGGCTGGCCGAGCAGTGGTCCGAGATCCTCGGTGTGGCGGTGAGCGGCCCGCGCGACGACTTCTTCGGCATCGGCGGCGGCAGCCTGGCCGCCGCCCGGCTCACCACGCTGCTGCGCACCCGCTACCCGAACGCCGCCGTGCTGGACGTCTACCAGCACCCGACGCTGCGCAAGCTCGCCCGGCACCTGGAGCGCACCGCCGCCCAGGGCGGCCAGGCCCGCACCGTCGCGCTGGTGCCGACCAGGGCCAAGCTGCTCCAGCTGCTCCTGCTGATCCCGCTGTTCACCGTGGTCGGCCTGCGCTGGACGGTCGCCCTGCTGGCCGCCGGCAACCTGCTCTCCCACCTCGGCGACTACCCGTGGGCGCCCACCGCCTCGTGGTGGGCGGTCGGCGCGGGCGCCCTGGCGCTGTACACCCCGGCGGGCCGGCTGGCGATCGCGGCCGGCGGCGCCCGGCTGCTGCTGCGCGGCCTGCGCCCGGGCAGCCATCCGCGCGGCGGCGCCATCCACCTGCGGCTCTGGACCGCCGAGCGGCTCGCCGAGCTCAGCGGCGCCACCGCGCTGTCCGGTGCCTGGCTGGTCCGCTACGCGCGGGCGCTGGGTGCCAAGGTCGGGCCCGAGGTGGACCTGCACTCGCTGCCGCCGGTCACCGGGATGCTGAAGCTGGGCCGGGGCTGCGCCGTCGAGGCCGAGGTGGACCTGTGCGGCTACTGGCTGGACGGCGACCGGCTGGAGGTCGGCCAGGTCAAGGTCGGCTCCGGCGCCGTGGTCGGCACCCGCTCGACCCTGCTGCCCGGTGCCCGGGTCGGCAAGCGCGCTCAGGTGCTGCCCGGCTCCAGCGTCACCGGGCAGGTGCCGACCGGCCAGCGCTGGGGCGGTGCGCCCGCCGTCAAGCTGGGCCGCGTCGAGCGGGCGTGGCCCAAGGAGCGCCCGCCGCACCAGGCCTTCTGGGCCGCGCTCTACGGCGCCAGCGGCACGGCGCTCGGCCTGCTCCCGGTGGCGCCCGCGCTGGCCGCGCTCGCGGTCCTCGCCGGTTTCGTCCACCAGGGCGACGACCTCGGCGCGGCGTTCGGCGGCGCGCTGCTCGGCCTGCTGCCCGCCACCCTGGCGTACGGCGCGGTGTACGCGGCGCAGCTGGTGGCCGCCGTCCGGTTGCTGAGCCGCGGTCTGGTCCCCGGGGTGCACCCGCTGCACGGCCGGGTCGGCTGGCAGGCGTGGACCGTCACCCAGCTGATGGACCGGGCCCGCGAGGTGCTGTTCCCGCTGTACGCGGGGCTGGTCACGCCGCTGTGGCTGCGGGCGCTCGGGATGAGGGTCGGCCGGGGCGCGGAGGTGTCCACGGTGCTGGCGCTGCCCAGCCTGACCACCGTCGGCGACGGCGCGTTCCTGGCGGACGACACCCTGATCGCGCCGTACGAGCTGGGCGGCGGCTGGGTGCGGCTCGGCGAGGCGAAGGTCGGCGAGCGGGCGTTCCTCGGGAACTCGGGAATGACCGCGCCGGGGCGGGCGGTGCCCAAGCGGGGCCTGGTGGGCGTGCTGTCGGCGACGCCGGAGAAGGCCAAGAAGGGCGGCTCGTACCTGGGCATGCCGCCGATGCGGCTGCCGCGCGCGGCGGACGAGGCCGACCAGAGCCTGACCTACGAGCCGCCGGCCCGGCTGCTCTGGGCGCGCGGACTGGTCGAGCTGGCCCGGCTGCTGCCGGTGCTCGCCTCGGGGGCGCTCGGCATGCTGACCGTCGCGGTGCTGTCCCGGCTGTCCGTCTCCTGGCCGGCGGGCGTGGCCGCGCTGCTCTCGGGCCTGGTGCTGCTGGGCGCCGGCACGGTGGCCTGCCTGGTCGCGGTGGCGGCGAAGTGGCTGCTGGTCGGCCGGTTCCGGGCGGTGGAGCACCCGCTGTGGAGCAGCTTCGTGTGGCGCAACGAGCTCGCGGACACCTTCGTCGAGGTGCTGGCGGTGCCGTGGCTGGTCGGCGCGGTGCCGGGCACGCCGGTGCTGAACCTCTGGCTGCGGGCGCTCGGCGCGCGGGTCGGCCGCGGCGTCTGGTGCGAGAGCTACTGGCTGCCGGAGGCGGACCTGGTCACCCTCGGGGACGGCGTCACCGTCAACCGGGGCTGCGTGGTGCAGACGCACCTCTTCCACGACCGGATCATGCGGATGGATACTGTGGTCCTCCGCGAGGGCGCCACCCTGGGCCCGGGCGGCATCGTGCTGCCCGGCAGCACGGTGGGCGCGCGCAGCACGCTGGGCCCGGCCTCGCTGGTGATGCGCGCCGAGTCCGTCCCCGCCGACACGCGGTGGCTGGGCAACCCCATCGAGGCGTGGCAGCCCACGTCATGACCACCCGTCCCGGCCCGCAGGAAGTGCCCGCCCCCGTGAACCCCAAGCACGTCCCGGCGGCCGCCGGCGCCCCCGACCCGTACTTCCCGGCCAGCGGCGACCACCGCTACCGGGTCCACCGCTACGAGCTCGCGCTGGACTACCGGCCCGGGCCGAACCGGCTGGCGGCCTCGGCCCGGCTGAGCGCCGTGGCGGACGCGGCGCTGGCCGAGTTCGCGCTGGACCTGGCCGAGTTCCGGATCGGGCGGGTGCTGGTCGACGGCAAGGCCGCCCGCTACACCCACCGCGCCGGCAAGCTGCGGATCCGCCCGGCCAGGGCGCTGGCGGCGGGGGCGGCGTTCACCGTCGAGGTGCACTACACCGGCAACCCCCGCCCGGTGCGCAGCCCGTGGGGCGGCCTGGGCTGGGAGGAGCTGACCGACGGCTCGCTGGTCGCCAGCCAGCCGATCGGCGCGCCGTCCTGGTTCCCGTGCAACGACCGGCCCGCCGACAAGGCGACGTACCAGATCGCGATCACCACGCCGTCCCCGTTCACCGTGCTGGCGAGCGGCCGGCTGCTGACCCGCACCACCCGGGCGTCCAGCACCACCTGGGTGTACGAGCAGAGCGCGCCGACCTCGCCGTACCTGGTGACGGTGTCGATCGGCCACTACCGGCCGGTGCCGCTGGCGGCCCGCCCGGCCGTGCCGCAGACCGGCTACGTGCCGGAGCGGCTGGTCCCCACGTTCACCCGGGACTTCGGCCGGCAGCCGGAGATGATGGCGTACTTCGGCGAGGTGTTCGGGCCGTACCCGTTCGGCGAATACGCGGTGGTCGTCGCGGACGAGGAACTGGACGTCCCGGTGGAGGCGCAGGGCGTCGCCACCTTCGGGACGAACCACCTCGGCGGCGGCTGGCAGCGCGAGCGGCTGATCGCCCACGAGCTGGCGCACCAGTGGTTCGGCAACAGCGTGACGATCGCCGACTGGCGGCACATCTGGCTCAACGAGGGCTTCGCCAAGTACGCCGAGTGGCTGTGGTCCGAGCACGCCGGCGGCCCGGCCGCGGCCACCCACGCCGCCGCCGCGCACGGCCTGCTGGCCGGGCTCCCGCAGGACCTCAGGCTCGCCGACCCGGGCCGCAGGCTGATGTTCGACGACCGGCTGTACCAGCGCGGCGGCCTCGCCGTGCACGCGCTGCGGCGGGCGCTGGGCGAGGACGCCTTCTTCGCGATGCTGCGGGACTGGACGAGCGTCCACCGGCACGGCGTCGTCGGCACCGCCGACCTGCTCGCGCACGCCTCCCGGTACACGACCGCCCCGCTGGCCCCGGTCTTCGAGGACTGGCTGCAGCGGCCCGAACTCCCGCCGCTGCCGGGCTGACCGGACCGGCGGCGACATCGCGGGGCGTTCACGGGGCATTCGCGGCGCGATCGCGGGGCGTTTGCGGAGATAACGGGTGGATCCTTCGGAGCGGCCTGGCTAGGTTGGGTTCGTCTGTCGCCCGTCCGTGTTGACCGGCGGCCCCCGCCTGCGGACCTCGCCGACGGTCTCGCCGGCGGACCTCGTGGCAGACCACGCCGACGGGCCTCCCCCGCCGGACCGCGCCGAAGGATTCAGAGGATCAGATGACCGATCAGTCCGACGAACTGCTGCCGACCACCCGCCGCGCCCTGCTGCACCGGATCGCCGTCGCCCAGGCCGAAGGGCGCACGCCCTCCCTGGCCGCCGGAGTGGTCCGGGACGGCCGGCTGGTCTGGAGCGGCGCCCGCAGCATGATCGACGGACACGCGCCGACCCCCGACGTCCAGTACCGGATCGGCTCGCTCACCAAGACCTTCGTCGCCGTGCTGGTGCTGCGGCTGCGCGACGAGGGCCTGCTCGACCTCGCCGACCCACTCGCCCGCCACCTGCCCGGCACCCCGGCCGACGGCGCGACCATCGCGCAACTGCTCGCCCACACCGCCGGACTCGCCGCCGAGACGCCCGGGCCCTGGTGGGAGCGGACCGACGGCGCCCTGCGGCCCGGACTGGACGACCTGCTGGAGCCCGGCGCCGCGATCAAGCACCCGGCCGGGCGCCTCCACCACTACTCCAACCCCGGCTACGCGCTGCTCGGCGCGCTGGTCGAGCAGCTGCGCGGCGAGCCCTGGGGCGAGGTGCTGCGGCGCGAGGTGCTGGCCCCGCTCGGCATGGACCGCACCACCCTGCTGCCCGAGCACCCGCACGCCGGAGGCTTCGCCGTCCACCCGTGGGCCGACGTCATGCTGCCGGAGCCGCTCACCGACACCGGCCTGATGGGCCCGGCCGGCCAACTCTGGTCCACCGTCGCCGACCTGGCCCGCTGGGCGGCCTTCCTCGCCGCCGGGGACGACAAGGTGCTCGCCGCCGACTCGCTCGCCGAGATGCGCCGGCCCGCCACCGGCCCCGACAACACGACCTGGACCACCGGATACGGCCTCGGCCTGCAACTGCGCCGCCACGAAGGCCGGGTGCTGTACGGCCACACCGGCTCGATGCCCGGCTTCACCGCCGCACTGTGGGTCAGCGACGAGGACGGCCTGGCCGCGATCGCCCTGTCCAACGCCACCACCGGCGCCGGCACCACCCTGGTGGCCACCCAGTTGATCACGCTCACCGCCGAACACGAGCCCCGGCTGCCCGAGCCCTGGCGCCCGCTGCCCGAGGTCGACGAGGAGCTGCTGGCCCTCACCGGCCCCTGGTACTGGGGCACTTCGGCGCAGGCCCTGCGGCTGCGGGCCGACCGCGGCCTCGAACTGACCTCGCTCACCGGCGGAGCCCGCAGCTCCCGCTTCCGCGCCGAGCCGGACGGCACCTGGACGGGACTGGACGACTACTACACGGGCGAGACCCTGCGGGTGGTCCGGGCGGCCGACGGCACGGTCAGCCACCTGGACCTCGGCTCCTTCATCCTCACCCGCGAACCCTACGGCCCCGCACCCGTCATCCCGGGCGACGTCGACCCGAAGGGCTGGCAGGCCTTCTAGGGCGTGTCTGACAATTCCCGCCGGGCGCGCGACGCCGGGCATCCCGCCTGGACGCACCGGCGAAACGCCCAAGTACGGCCCAGTACGAGGACGCTTCGCCGGCACGCCCAGCCGGGCGCCCACCGCCGCGCGCTGATCCGCCGCGAATTGTCAGACACGCCCTAGGACCTGCCGGGGCGCGCGCTTCTCGGAGCACGCCGGCCGCGCGCAACATCACACCCGTCCGCGGGAGTTCCAGGGGAATCCCCGGAGAGAGTGGCCGGCCCGGGCGCACAGGCGCCCGGGCTGTCCACCCCCGGCGGGCGAGCGCCCGGTGCCCGGCAGATGACCGGGAGGCGACGGGTGGTCCCATTCAGCAGTTGCACATCTGCGCTCCGCCGCGCCGCAACATGGATGCCAACCGGCTCGGAGAGATATACGGGGACCGGTTCGCGTGCAGGCCCAACGCCTGCGGGCCGGGCCGGTGCCCTGGCGATCCAGGGCGCCGCCGATCGTGCTGCCCTGGAGGGTCCGCCATGACCACCGTCCCCACGTACACTCCGACCGCAGTAGCCCCCACCCAGGACGCCCCCGCCGTCCCCGCCCCCCGCCGGCCGCAGGCCCCGGCCGCCTACACCGTCTCCCTCGCCCGCGACGCCGACGACGTGCGCGCCGCCCAGCGGCTGCGCCACCAGGTGTTCGCCGCCGAGCTCGGCGCCGTCCTGCACAGCCCGGTCGCCGGCCTGGACGTCGACCCCTTCGACGAGTACTGCGACCACCTCCTGGTCCGCGAGGGCGAGCACGGCGCCGTCGTCGGCACCTACCGGCTGCTGCGCCCCGAGGCCGCCCGGCGGGCCGGACGGCTCTACTCCGACGGCGAGTTCGAGCTCTCCGCCCTGGCGCCGGTCCGCCCGGGCCTGGTGGAACTCGGCCGCTCCTGCATCCACCCCGACCACCGGGGCAACGGCGCCGTCATCAACCTGATGTGGGGCGGCATCGCCCGCTACCTCTCCGACACCGGCAACACCTGGGTCGGCGGCTGCTGCTCGATCCCCCTGGACGACGGCGGCGCCACCGCGGCCCGGGTCTGGGACACCGTCAGCGCCAAGTACCTGGCCCCCGAGCAGTACCGGGTCACCCCGCGCCGCCGCTGGGACGCCACCGGCGTGCCGCGCGCCGAGCGCGGCGCACTGCCCGCCCTGCTCCGCGGCTACCTGCGGCTCGGCGCCTGGGTCTGCGGCGAGCCCGCGTACGACCCGGACTTCGACTGCGTCGACCTGTACGTGCTGCTGTCCCTGGAGCGCACCGACCCGCGCTACCTGCGGCACTTCCTGTCCGGACTGCCCGCCCGGCCCCTCGGCGCCTCATCATGAGCGTCTGGCTGCCGACGGCCCCCTGCCGGCCCGAGACCTGCCTGGCCGACCCGGCGCCCGCCGTCTCGCACCCCCGGCGGGCGCTGCGACTGGCGGCCTGCCTGGCGGCGGTGCTGGCGGGCGTGCTGCTCAGCCTGCCCCTGCGCCTCCTCCCGTACGGGACCCGGGAGCGGCTGATCCGGCTCTGGGCGCGCGTCCTGTTGCACACCCTCGGGGTCACCGTCCACCTCGGGACGCCGGGCGGCACGCTCGGCGGCGGGACGCTCGTGGTGGCCAACCACGTGTCCTGGCTGGACATCCCGCTGATCGCGGCGGGCCGCCCGGGCCGCTCACTGGCCAAGACCGAGGTCCGCCGGTGGCCGGTGCTCGGGCCGCTGATCGCCTGGGGCGGCACGGTGTTCCTGGACCGCGACCGGCTGCGCGCGCTGCCCGACACCGTGGCGGCGGTGGCCGAGGTGCTGCGCGCCGGCCAGCCGGTGATCGTCTTCCCGGAGGGGTCCACCTGGTGCGGGCGGGAGAGCGGCCGCTTCCGGCCCGCGCTGTTCCAGGCGGCGGTGGAGGCGGGCGCCTTCGTCCAGCCGGTGACGATCCGCTACCGGCTGGCGGACGGACGGCCGACCAGCGTGCCCGCCTTCATCGGCGACGACGGACTGCTCACCTCGCTAGCCCGGGTGGTCGCAGTGCGCGGGCTGGTCGCCGACGTGACGTTCCTGCCGCCGATTCCGCCGCCCGCGCCGCAGGCCACCCGGGCGGGGGCGCGCCGGGAGCTGGCCCGCACGGCGCAGGCGGCGGTCGAGGGCATCCGCTGACGTGGCGTCGGCACGCGGACCGGTCAGGTCGGTCAGGTCGGTCTGACCGGTCAGACCGGCCGGGCCTCGGCCAGCGGCTCCGAACCGGGGCTCGGGTCGAGGTCGGGGTCGGGGCCGGGGCTCGGGCCGGGGTCGGAGCCCGGGTCCGACGCGGAGTCGGGGGCCGATTCCGGGAGGCCGGTGCCGCCCGGGGCGAGCGGGCGGGCCCGGCCCAGCAGGACGGCGACCAGGACGGCGGTGACGGCGAGCGCGGCCGCACCGCAGCGCGCCGCGAGGTGGAGGCCCTCGATGAAGGCGCCGTCCACCGCGTCCTGGACCGGGCCGGGCAGCACGGCGGCCGCGCCGCCACCGCCGCGCCCCGCCCCGGCGGGCGCGTCCGCGATCGGGCCGACGGCGTCCGGCGGCACGCCGAGCCGGTGCAGGGCGGCGGTCAGGCTGCCGGTCATCCGGTTGGTCAGCACGGCGCCGAGCACCGCGATCCCGAGGACGCCGCCCAGCTCGCGCAGGGTGTTGATGCTCGCCGAGGCCATCCCGGTCTGCGCCGGGGCGACCCGTTGGAGCACCGCGATCGACACCGGGGTGAAGGTCATCCCCATCCCGAGGCCCATCGCGAACAGGGTCCACAGGTACTCGACGTAGTGGGCGTGCTCGCCGTAGAGGGACAGCCCGCCGAGGCCCGCCGCGCACAGCGCGAGACCGAGCACCAGCGGCAGTCGGGGCCCGTACCGCGAGGTCAGCCCGCCGGAGAGCGGGGCTGCGACGACGATCATCGCGGTCATCGGCAGCCCGGCGTAGCCGGCGTCGGACGGGGACCAGCCGAGCGGGCCCTGCATCAGCAGCGGCAGGAAGAAGAGCGCGCCGAAGATCCCGAAGCTGACCATGAAGCCGCTGAGCAGCGCACCGCCGAGGGCGCCGTCGCGGAACAGCCGCAGCTCCAGCATCGGTTCGGCGAGCCGCAGTTCGAGCACCAGGAAGGCGGCCAGCAGCACGAGCGCCGCGGCTCCGCAGAGGAGCACCCGGGTGTCCGTCCAACCGCGGGTCGGCCCCTCGATCAGCGCGTAGACCAGCAGGCCGAGGCCCGCGGCGGAGAGGACGAGGCCGCCGAGGTCGATCCGCCGGGCACGCGGGGGGATGTCCGGGAGCACGCGGGCGGCGAGCACCAGTGCGGCCACGCCGATCGGCACGTTGATCCAGAACACGCTGGCCCACCCGAGGTGCTCGACCATCGGCCCGCCGACCACAGGGCCGATCGACAGGCCCAGCGCGGAGACCCCGGACCAGAGGCCGATGGCCTTGGCGCGCTCGCGCTCGTCGGTGAAGACGTGGCGCAGCAGGGCGAGGCTGCCCGGGGTGAGCAGCGCGGCCCCGACGCCTTGCAGCATCCGGGCGCCGACCAGCAGGCCGATCGTTCCGGCGAGCGCGGCGAGCGCGGAGCCGACCGTGAACAGCGCGAGGCCGAGCCGGAACATCCGGGTACGGCCGTACCGGTCGCCGAGCGCGCCGCCGGTCAGCACGAACCCGGCGTAGACGAGGCTGTATCCCTCGACGACCCATTGCAGGCCGCTGATCCCGGCATCCAGGTCCTGGCCGATGCGGGGCAGGGCGTTGTTGACGATGACGTTGTCCAGCATCGACATGAACATGGTGACGCAGAGCGTCAGTAGCGCGAGCCGTTTGCGCCGGGCGCTCGACTCCTGCATGGGAACCCTCCCGATTCCTAGCCCCTAACAGCGTTAGGGAGTGGTGCGGCACGCACAGAGTGCCCCTAACGGTGTTAGATTGCAAGCGGGATCTCGCGCACGGGCGCTCGCCACGGACAGTCGCCGCGAGACTCGCGACCGGAGAAGACCGGATGAGACCGCTGGAGGCGTCCGCACAGCCATGCCGGAGAACGACGACACGACACCGCCACTGACCAGGGACGCGCTGACCCAGGCCGCGCTGCGGGTACTGGAACGGGACGGCCTCGACGGGCTGTCGATGCGCAAGGTCGCCGCCGAGGTCGGCGTCAAGGCGGCCTCGCTGTACTGGCACGTCCGCAACAAGCAGGAACTGCTCGACCTGCTCACCGACGCGGTGATGGCCTCGGCCGAACCCCCGCCGCGCGAGGGCGGGTGGCGCGAGCAGTTCCACGCCTACTGCTGGCGCTACCGCCGGCTGCTGCTCGACAAGCGCGACGCCGCCAAGGTCGTCTCGGGCCGCCTCTCCCCCGGGCCCCACCTGCTCGGCCTGATGGAGGACCAGCTCGACCGGCTCCGCGCGGCCGGCTTCTCCGACGCCGACGCCGCCATGGCCACCTACCTGCTGGGCGCCTTCGTCCAGGGGTTCGTCCTCCAGGAACAGTCCCCGATCTCGGCCGCCGAAGTCCTCGGCACCAGCCGCCGGGACATCGCCGACGCCGCCGGCGACCGCTTCCGCGCCCTGCCCGCCGACACCTTCCCCAACCTCGTCGCCCTGGCCGACGACCTCACCGAACCCGACATGGACACCCGCTTCGAGTTCTGCGTGCAACGCGTCCTCGACGGGCTCGCGACCCTGCTGCCCGCCGAACAGCGCTGACCCCACCACGGCGGGGCCCGGCCGGCCGGGCCCCGCCCCGGGCCCGCCGAAAATCCGCGGCCCGGCCTGCGAGCGCCCGCTAGGGTCTGTCCGGGCACCCCGGCCGCACATCCACGGAGGAGTTCCGCGATGCCCGAGCTGCACCCCCACTACGAGCCCTACGCACAAGGCCTGCTGGACGTCGGAGACGGGCAGCGGATGCACTGGAACGCCTCCGGCAACCCGGCGGGCAAACCCGCCGCGATCGTGCACGGCGGGCCCGGGTCCGGCCACCGGCCGGGCGCCCGGCGGTACTTCGACCCCGAGCGGTACCACGTGGTCCAGTTCGACCAGCGCGGCTGCGGACAGAGCCTGCCGCACGCCGCCGACCCGACGACCGGGCTGGAGCACAACACCACCGAGCGGCTGATCGCGGACATGGAGCGGCTGCGCGACCACCTCGGCATCGAGAAGTGGCTGCTGCACGGCGGTTCCTGGGGCTCGACGCTGATCCTCGCCTATGCCCAGGCCCACCCCGAGCGGGTCTCCGAGATCGTGCTCTGCGGCGTCACCACGACCCGCCCCGAGGAGACCGACTGGCTCTACCGGGGCGTCGCCCGCTTCCTGCCCGGCCCGTGGGAGGAGTTCCGGAACTTCCTGCCGGCCGCCGACCGCGACGGTGACCTGGTGGCCGCCTACAGCCGGCTGCTCAACAGCCAGGACGAGACCGTCCGGCGGGCCGCCGCGAACGCCTGGGCCACCTGGGAGGACGCCGTCATCGCGCACGAGGCGCTGGGCAAGCCGAACGCCTACAGCGACCGCCCCACCGACGCGCTGATGGCGTTCACCCGGATCACCG
Source organism: Kitasatospora sp. NPDC058478 (assembly GCF_042720345.1). NCBI lineage: Bacteria > Bacillati > Actinomycetota > Actinomycetes > Kitasatosporales > Streptomycetaceae > Kitasatospora > Kitasatospora sp. NPDC058478. The sequence continues at coordinate 17,318 of NZ_JBHXML010000105.1, forward strand.
CGCACTACTTCGCGCACCACGCGTTCCTGGCCGACGGCCAACTGCTGCACGACGCCGGACGGCTGGCCGGTATCCCGGGCGAACTGATCCACGGCCGACTGGACCTCGGCTCGCCGCTCGACACCGCGTGGCGGCTGACCCGGGCCTGGCCGGAGGCCCGACTGACCGTCATCGACGAGTCCGGGCACACCGGGAGTCCGGCGATGACGGAGGCGGTCCTCGCGGCGATCGAGCGGTTCGCCTGACCTGCCCGCTCGTCCGGTCCCCTTGTCCGGTCCGTTTGCCCAGTCCGCCCGGCCGGTTCGTCCACGGGCGGACGGGCGGTTCACGCGAACGGCCTCCGCCTACGATACGAAGCATGATCGCCTATGTCCCAGCCGCCCTGTTCTTCCTGTTGTTCGGAATCGGGGTACTACGCGACCGCCGCCAGTTCAGCAATGCCGTCCTGCTCGGCATCGCCGTCTCCCTGCTCGCCCTCGCCCTGCTCACCGAGCTGCGCAAGGCGCCCACACTGGTGATGGAACTGGCGGCGGTGGCGATCATCCTGCTGCCGGCCCTCGGCACGGCGGCCCTGGTCTGGTTCCTGATCGCCAACGGCCTGACCATGATCCGCAAGGAGGGCAGACGGCCCGCCAACCTGCTGTCCCTCCTCGCCGGGCTGGGCATCCTCGCCGTCATCGCGCTGCTGCTCGCTGCTCTGGCCACCCGCTCGCCCCGGCTGGGCGTACTGGCGGGCACCGCCGTCCTGGTGGTCGGCTACATCTCCTTCCTGTTCGTCTGCTTCGTCGGCTACGCATTCCTCTACGGCCGCCACCGGCCGCGCCGGAACGTGGACTTCGTGGTCGTCCTCGGCTCCGGCCTGATCGGCGGCGAGCGCGTCCCGCCGCTGCTGGCCAGCCGGCTCGACCGGGGCCGGGAGGTGTACGACAAGCAGGCCGCGCGCGGCAACCCGCCGGTGCTGATCACCTCCGGCGGCCAGGGCCCGGACGAGAAACTGCCGGAGTCCCACGCGATGGCCGACTACCTGACCGGGCGCGGCTTCCCGGCCGAACACATCGAGCGCGAGGACCGCTCCCGCACCACCGAGGAGAACCTGCTCTTCAGCAAGGCCATCATGGAGCAGGCCAAGCCCGACTACCGCTGTGTCGTGGTCACCAACAACTTCCACGCCTTCCGGGCGGCGCTCACCGCCCGCAGGACCGGCGTCAACGGGCAGGTGTTCGGCTCGCCGACCGCCGCGTACTACTGGCCGAGCGCGACGATCCGCGAGTTCGCCGCCGTGTTCCTCTCGCACAAGCTGATCAACTTCGGGATCTGCGGCCTCCTCGCGCTCTGTGGGCTGCTCGCGGCCCTCTGAACCGCAGCCGACCCCGGGCCCCGGCCGCCGAAGCGACCGGGGCCCGGCCTTACCTTCAGCCGAACCTCCGTCAGGTCTCCCTCCGGTCCTCCGAACCTCTGCCCAGGCCTCCGGTCATGCCACCGGTCGGACCACCTGTCAGGCCGCCGGGCGGGGCGCCAGGATGGCGCAGGTGGTGGTGGCGTGCGCGTAGAGCTTGCCGTTCTCCACCCCGACCACCCTCGCCTCGGCCGTCGCCATCGTCCGGCCCAAATGCAGCACCAGGCCCTCGCAGCGCAGCAGCCCCGAGTCGGCGAACAGCGGGCGCAGCATGTGGACGTTCAACTGCGTGGTGGTGTAGCCGATCCCGGCGGGCAGCCGGCTCAGCACGGCGCAACCGAGCGCCGAGTCCAGCAGGGTGGCGAGGTAGCCGCCGTGCACGGTGTTCATCGGGTTGTAGAGGTGATCGCCGAGTTCGCCCTCGAACACCGCCGTGCCCGGCTTCACCTCGGTCAGATGGAATCCGAGGGTGCTGCAGATCGCCGGCTCCTGAATCCGGCCCGCGAGGATCTCGTGCAGGATCTCCTCTCCGCTCAGGCGCGGGAAGGCGGAGATCGGCGGGCCGGCCGTCCAGGTGTGGGTCCTGGTCCGGGGCACCTGGCCCTCCAGGGCCTGCCGGCCTTCAAGGAGCTCCTGGCCCTCCGGGGACGTCGCGCCGCCGGGGTCTGCCTCATTCGTCGTCATGGGATCAACCTGCCTTGTTCGCGCACGCCCCTCAAGTGCCTTCCGGGTACGGCCGGCGCGCGGCCCCCGGACATCGGACCATGGCGGTCCACGCCATGGCGGGGCGGTGGACCTCGGGTGGCCGTCACATGGCACCGGGGCGCGGGGCGCGCCACGCTGCACGGCATCCGCCCCCACTCCTCCCCCACCCAGGAGCCCCCATGCCTCTCCGTCCTGCCGCCGCCGCGTTGCTGACGGCCGCCGCACTCGCGATCGGCACCACCGCACCCGCCCCGGCTGCGGCCGACACCGTGAGCGGAACCTTCCAGCAGGTCACCGGATTCGGCGCCAATCCGGGAAACCTCGCGATGTACTCCTACACCCCGGCCGGACTGCCGAGTGGCGCGCCGCTGGTGGTCGCGCTGCACGGCTGCCTGCAGACCGCCAACGACTACTACCGCAACTCCGGTTGGACGACCTTCGCCGACCGGTACGGTTTCGCGGTCGTCTTCCCGCAGACCAGCAGTGCCAACAACAGCCTCTCCTGCTTCAGCTGGTTCGACGCGACCAAGGACGCCCGGGGCACCGGCGAGGCTGAGTCGGTGATCGAGATGGTCACCAAGGCCAAGGCCCTGTACGGCTCGGACGGCCGGCGGGTGTTCGTCACCGGGCTGTCGGCCGGCGGCGGGATGGCCTCCGACCTGCTGGCCGACTACCCGGACGTGTTCGCCGGCGGGGCGATCGACTCCGGCCTCCCGGCCCAGTGCGCGACCACCCAGGGCGCCGCCTCCGGCTGCCAGAACTCCGACCAGGGGCTCACCCCGGCCCAGTGGGGCGACAAGGTCCGGGCCGCGTACCCGGGCTACGCCGGGCCCTGGCCCCGGTTGGCGATCTGGCAGGGCAGCGCGGACACCGTGGTCAGGCCGGTGAACGCGACGGAGCTGCGCGACCAGTGGACCAACGTCCAGGGTGTCGGCCAGAGCCCGACCAGCACCCGGAGCCTGCCGGGCGGCACCACCGAGGAGGTCTACGCCGACGCGGGCGGGCGGCCCGCCGTGGCACTGTTCACCATCGCCGGGATGGGCCACGGGCTGGCCGTCAACCCCGGCGCCGCAGCCGACCAGTGCGGGGCCACCGGCAGCTACTTCCTCAACACGATCTGCTCCAGCTACTACACCGCGCAGTTCTGGGGCCTGGACGGCGGCACGGGGCCCACCAACCCCGGCCTGCCCGCCCCGACCGGGCTGACCGCGACCCCGGCGGGCCAGAGCTCGATCGCCCTCGCCTGGCAGGCCGTCAGCGGGGCCGCCTCCTACCAGGTCTACCGGGACGGCACGATGGCGGGCAGTGCCACCGGCCCGTCCTTCACCGACACCGGGCTCGCCCCCGGCACGTCGTACGGCTACACCGTGGCGGCGGTCGACCCGTCGGGCGCGGTGGGCACCCGATCGGCGGCGGTGACGGCGACCACCGGCGGCGGCGCCGCGCAGTGCTTCACCGACAGCAACTACAACCAGGTCCGGGCCGGGCGGGCCACCCAGAGCGGCGGCCTGACCTACGCACTCGGCTCGGGCCAGAGCATGGGCCTCTGGAACACCTTCGTGACGCACACCCTGAAGCAGACCGGCCCGGGCTACTTCGTGCTCGCCGACGGCCAGTGCTGAGCGGGCGAAACCCGACCTCCGGCTCATCCGTCCCCCTCTCCCGGGCGAAGCCCCGCCTCTCCTGAGCGCAGCCCGGCGAACAGGTCGGTCTCGGACCCCTCGCCCTCGACCGGCACCAGGCTCCGGGCGAGGTGGTAGTCCTCCGTCGGCCAGACCTCGCGCTCGATGTCCCGTGGGTGGGCCATGAACGCGACCCCGGGCTCGATCTGGGTGGCGTGCGCCAACAGTGCCGCGTCCCGTACGGCGAACTGCTCGGCGCACGCGATCCGGGTGGTGGTGGCGAGGGCGGGCGGGGTGTCCGGCCAGTCCGCGAGCAGTGCGCCCATGCCCGAGGGGACGCCCCTCTCCGTCATCGCGTCGTGCAGGGTCTGGAACCAGGCTCTGGAGAGCGCCAGGTGGTAGTAGAGCTTCGCCGCCTGCCAGGGTTCCCCCGTCTCGGAGTGGCGGCCCGGGTCGGCGGCGGCCTCGAAGGCCTCGACCGTGACCTGGTGGGTCATCACGTGGTCGGGGTGCGGATACCCCCCGGTCTCGTCGTAGGTGACCACCACGTGCGGACGGAACTCCCGGATCAGGGCGACCAGCGGCGCCGCGGCCGCCGCCACGGGCTGGGCGGCGAAGCAGCCCGCCGGCAGCGGTTCGCCCGGGCCCGGCATGCCGGAGTCCACGAAGCCGAGGAACTGCTGGCGCACCCCGAGGATGCCCCGGGCGGCCGCCATCTCCTCGCTCCGGATCCGGGCGAGGTCCGCCCGGACCTCGGGGCGGTCCATGGCCGGGTTGAGCACCGAGCCGCGCTCACCGCCGGTACAGGTGGCGACCAGGACGTCCACCCCCTCGGCGGCGTACCGCGCGAGGGTGGCAGCGCCCTTGCTGGACTCGTCGTCGGGGTGGGCGTGGACGCTGAGCAGGCGGAGCCGCCCGGCGTGCTGGGTGAACACGGCGCCTCCGTACGTGGCCGATGTGGTCATGCGCCCTCCCCGGGTCGTCCGTCCGGCGGCCGCTCCGACCGCCCGGAAGAAACTTAGGACGGACCCAGCGATTAGGTCAAGCATAATTTCTGGGTCCGACCCAGCGGACTGCGCTACGCTGCCCCCATGACGGAACCCACAACGGAAACCGCGGCGGAAACCCTGACGGGAACCGGGGCCGCCCCGACCCTGCGCGAGCTCAACAAGCGCCGCACCCGCGAGGCGATCTCGCACGCCGCGACCAGGCTCTTCATCGAGCAGGGCTTCGACCGCACCACCATCGCCGAGGTCGCGACGGCCGCCGGAGTCGCCAAGATGACCGTCACCAACCACTTCCCGCGCAAGGAGGACCTCCTCCTCGACCTGCACGAGGAGATCGTCGGTCGGCTCGCCCGGGCGGTCGCCGAGCGTGCGCCCGGCGAGTCCGCCCTCGCCGCGCTGCGCCGCGACTGCCTGGCCGGCCTCGACCGGCACGACCCACGGCTCGGCTTCTCCGGCCCGGCGTTCGCCCGCACCGTCGCCGACAGCCCCGCCCTGGTCGCCCGGATCCGCGAGCTGCACGAACAGAGCGAGACCGCCCTGGCCGAGACCCTGGCCGAGGCCACCCGCCCCACGACAACCGGCACTCCGCCAGGCGCATCGCCCGACGCGCCGGGCGGCACACCGGCCGGCCCGCCGGTCGACTTCGAGAGCCGGGTGGCCGCCGGGCTGCTCGCCGCCGTCGACCGCACGGTGTTCACCGAAGTGTTCCGCAGGCTGCTGGCCGGCGACGAGGCCGCCGCCATCACGGCAGCGGTGCACCCCTCGGCCGTCCGGGCCTTCGACCGACTGGAGGGCGCCCTGGGCACCTTCGCCGTCCGACCGGGCTCCTGACCTGCGGCGCGAGACGCCCACCCGTGGAGAGCCCTTGACGAAAGGTTGACCTGCTCACGGCAGAAGGTTGACGACCGCCGCCCCTATCGTCGGCCCATGCCCTCACAGCCCATCAGGCCCACCACCCTGCCGGTCCTGCCCTACCGCAAGCCCACCCGAGGCCGGGACTACTGGGTCCTGGACAACGTCCTCCCCGACCCGGACGCCGTCCGCGAGCGCTGTCTGGCCCGCGGCGACTGGACCGAAGGCTACCCGCACCGCCCCGAGACCTGGCCCGGCCTGCGCACCATGCCCGGCCTGGAGCCCGACGAGCTGGCCCGGGTGGAGGCCCTGGTCCGCAAGGCCACCGGCGCTCCCCGGCTCTGGGTGCAGAGCACCCCGGGCGGCGGCACGCTCAACCACAACTGCGTCCAGGTCGTCGGCGCCGGGGAGTCGGAGTCCCGCCCGCACACCGACTCCCGCGCGCTCTGCCGCTACGCCGCCGTGCTCTACCTCAGCCCAGGCGCGCCGAAGGACGCCGGCACCAGCTTCTACCGCCAGCAGTTCCCCGGCGGACGCCTCGGCGGGAACCTCGTCAACGCGCCGCACAACAACCTGGTCGAGGCGCTCGGCACCCGCCACGTGCCCGCCGACCACTTCACCGAGGACGTCCGCGTCCCCAACCGCTACAACCAGCTGCTCCTCTACCACGCCAACCTCATGCACAGCGCGACCTCCTACTACGGCGCCGAGCTGCCGGAGCGTCGGATGACGGCCGTCTTCTTCTGGATGGCCTGACGGACCGACAGCACGCCCGACCACCGAACGCGACCACCGAACGCGGCCGCCGAACGCGGTCTCCGGAGCTGCCGAGGACTCACCGCCCCCTTGACCCAGCCCAGCCCGCACCCCCGAGAGTGGCAGGGGCGGGCCGCGCCACGGCGGCCGCAGCGGAGAGGGGACCACCCGTGAACGCACCCTGTCTCATCCTCGACATCGGCGGCGTCCTGGAATACACGCCGAGGACGGGCTGGCCGGAGCGCTGGGAGCGCCTGTTGGAGCTGCCGCCGCACGCGATCGACGAGCGGCTGCGGGACGTCTGGCAGGCCGGCGCGATCGGTGGCATCACCGAGCCGGAGGTGCGCGAGCAGGTGGCCGCCCGGTTGCACCTCGGCCCGGCCCAGATCGAGGCCTTCATGGCCGACCTCTGGGAGGAGTACCTGGGCACGCCGAACGAGGAGCTCATCGCCCACGTGCGCGGGCTGCGCGGGCGGGCCCGGCTCGGCATCCTCAGCAACAGTTTCGTCGGCGCCCGCGAACGCGAGGTCCCGCTCTACCGGTTCGACGAGCTGGTGGAGCACATCGTCTACTCGCACGAGATCGGGACCGGCAAGCCCGACCCGCGCGCCTACGAGATCACCTGCGCCGAGTTGGGCGTCAGCCCGGTCGACTGCCTCTTCATCGACGACCACGCGCCCAACGTCGAGGCCGCCCGGGCAGTGGGCATGCAGGCCCATCTGTTCGAGGACAACGCCCCCGCCATCGCCCGCATCGCCCGTCACCTCGGCGACGGCGACGGCGACGTCCGTTGACGGGCTGAACGGGCTGAGCACTCACTCCGTACGTGGGGGCAGGACGGACACCCCTGACGGCCCGGCGCCCGCCACGGCGCCACCCCGACCGAGGCCCCGGAGACCACGCGCGGCCCCGCACCGATTGGCGACCGCCGCGTCCGGGGACGCTGGCCGCATGCACCAGGACGCCGTACCGCCGACCGAGACGATCCGCCCCGACTGGGCCGGGATCGACCAGCTGCCGACCACCGACCTGCTCCGCCTGATGAACGCCGAGGACCGCACCGTCCCCGCCGCGGTGGCCGGGGAGTTGGTCCGGATCGCCGCCGCGGTGGACGCCACGGCGGCACGAATGGCGGCCGGTGGACGGCTGGTCTACGCCGGGGCGGGGTCCGCCGGGCGGCTCGGAGTGCTGGACGCCGCCGAGTGCCCGCCGACCTTCGGCACCGATCCGGGCCTGGTGGTGGGCCTGATCGCGGGGGGCGGGACCGCCGTGACCGAGGCCGTCGAGGGCGCCGAGGACCGCCCGGAGCTGGCGGCGGCCGACCTGGCCGCGCTCCGGCTCACCCCGGCCGACACCGTGGTGGGCGTCTCCGCCTCCGGCCGCACGCCGTACGCGCTGGCGGCCGTCCGGACCGCACGGGCGGCCGGGGCACTGACGGTCGGACTGACCTGCAACCGGGGCTCGGCGCTGGTGGCGGCGGCCGAGCTGGGGATCGAGGTGGAGGTCGGCCCGGAGGTGCTGGCAGGGTCAACCAGGCTGAAGGCGGGCACGGCGCAGAAGCTGGTGCTCAACATGCTGTCGACGGCCGTCATGGTCCGGCTCGGCCGGACGTACGGCAATCTGATGGTCGACGTCCGGGCCACCAACGCCAAGCTCCGCGCACGGGCCCACCGGATCGTCACGGAGGCCACCGGCGCCGACGAGGCGGCGGTCCGCCGCGCGCTCGCCGCCACCGGGGGCCGGGCCAAGGACGCGATCCTGGTCCTGCTCGCGGACGTGGACGCGCCGACCGCCGCCCGGCAGCTCGCCGCCTCCGGCGGGCGGCTGCGCGAGGCACTGCGCGCCCACCGCCGCTAGGGCCCGTCTTCAAAGCTGATCAAGTGATGAGAGATCATGTTGGCCATGGTGCGTCGTCATGAGCTCTCGGATGCCGAGTGGGCTGTGCTGTCACGGTTCCTGCCCGCTTCGGGGGTGGCGGGCCGGCCGCGCTCGGACGACCGGCTGGTTCTGAACGGGATCGTGTGGAAGCTGCGGACCGGCACGTCCTGGCGGGACGTGCCGGAACGCTACGGCTCCTGGCAGACCCTCTACACACGTTTCCGCAGGTGGGCGCTGGACGGAACATTCTCCCGGATGCTCCACTCGATCCAGGCCGAGAAGGACGCGGCCGGGGACATCGACTGGCTGGTCTCCGTCGACTCCACGATCGTGCGGGCCCACCAGCACGCCACCGGCGGCAAAAGGGGGCACGCGACCGGGACGAAACGGGTGATCACGCCCTCGGCCGCTCCCGTGGAGGACTGAGCACCAAGCTCCACCTGGCCTGCGACGGACGCGGCCGCCCGCTCGGCTTCGTCCTGACCGGCGGCAACGCCAACGACTGCACCCGCCTGGAACCGGTCCTGGAGTCGATCCGAGTACCCAGGGTCGGGTCGGGGCGCCCGCGCACCCGGCCCGACCACGTCATCGCCGACAAGGGCTACAGCTCACGCAAGATCCGCGCCTACCTGCGACGACGCGGCATCCGCCACACCATCCCCGAGCGCGTCGACCAGGCGCTCGGCCGCCTCAACCGCGGCTCGCGCGGCGGCCGGCCGCCCGGCTTCGACCGGCGCGTCTACCGGCTCCGCAACGTCGTCGAACGCTGCTTCAACCGGTTGAAGCAGTGGCGAGGCCTGGCGACCCGCTACGACAAGACCCGCGAGTCCTACCATGCCGCCGTCACCATCGCCTCGATCTTGCTCTGGATCTGATCTTTGAAGACGAACCCTAGTAGTACTTCGTTAGGTCTGTAGTGGTCTGGTGTGTCCTGGTCGCTGGATGTTGGGTAACTCGCGGTGGCAGGTGGGGCATTCGCCGGTCCA
>NZ_JBHXML010000106.1:0-25855 GCF_042720345.1 Kitasatospora sp. NPDC058478
GCCCCGGTCCGATCCGGACCGGGGCCGCCGCCGTCGGGCTTCGTCAGTGCACGCCCTCGAAGAGGCTCGTGACCGAACCCTCCTCGAACACCTCGCGGATCGCGGCCGCGATCGAGGGGGCGATGGACAGCGTGGTGATCTTGTCCAGCTGGATCTGCCCCGGGGTCGGCAGCGTGTTGGTGAACACGAACTCGCTGACCCGCGAGTTCTTCAGCCGGTCCGCGGCCGGGCCGGAGAGCACGCCGTGGGTGGCCGCCACCAGGACGTCCGCCGCACCGTTGTCGAACAGCGCGTCAGCCGCGGCGCAGATCGTGCCGGCGGTGTCGATCATGTCGTCGACCAGGACGCAGACCCGGTCCTTGACGTCACCGACGACCTCGGCCGACAGGATGGTGTTGGCCTGGGTCATGTCGCGGCGCTTGTGGATGATCGCCAGCGGCGCGTCCAGCCGGTCGCACCACTGGTCGGCCACCTTCACCCGGCCGGCGTCCGGCGACACGATGGTCAGCTTGGAGCGGTCCACCCTCCCGCCCACGTAGTCCGCCAGCATCGGCAGCGCGAACAGGTGGTCCACCGGGCCGTCGAAGAAGCCCTGGATCTGCGCGGTGTGCAGGTCCACAGCCATCAGCCGGTCGGCGCCCGCCTGGCGCAGCAGGTCGGCGACCAGGCGCGCCGAGATGGGCTCGCGGCCCAGGTGCTTCTTGTCCTGGCGGGCGTACCCGTAGAACGGCAGGATCGCGGTGATGCTCTTGGCGGAGGCCCGCTTCAGCGCATCGATCATGATCAGCTGTTCCATGATCCACTGGTTGATGGGAGCCGTGTGGCTCTGCATCACGAAGCAGTCCGCGCCGCGGGCGGAGTCCAGGAAGCGGACGTAGATCTCGCCGTTGGCGAAGTCCAGGGCCTTGGTCGGGACGAGCTCGGTCCCGAGCGCCTCGGCCACCTCCCTCGCCAGTTCCGGGTGGGCACGGCCGGAGAAGAGCTTGAGTTTCTTCTCACCCGACGTCGTGATCCCGCTCACTGCACCGTCTCCTCGCGTTGCTGACGCTGAACCCCGTCGTCCCGTGCGGGCAGGCGCAGCCGGCTCGCACGAGGGGTCGGGGGAATTGTCGGTACGCCTGGACACGGGCCGTAAGCCCAGTGGCGCACGTATGTCCCCAAGGTTACGCGCCCACGCAGAAACCGTCCGCCCCGGGACCGCCCTCGGGCTCCCGCCCGCCCCGTCAGGCGTCCGCGGCCCCGTCCGTCGCGGCCTTCGCGGCCTGCGCGGAGGTGGTCCCCGGGCGCTTGCGCTCCACCCAGCCGTCGATGTTGCGCTGGTGCGCCCGACTCACTCCGAGCGCGCCCGGCGGGACGTCGGTGGTGATGACCGAACCGGCCGCGGTGTAGGCGCCGTCCCCGATCGTCACCGGGGCGATGAACATGTTGTCGGAGCCGGTGCGGCAGTGCGCACCGATCACCGTGCGGTGCTTGTTGACGCCGTCGTAGTTCACGGTGACCGAGGCCGCGCCGACGTTGGTGCCCTCGCCGATCGTGGTGTCCCCGATGTAGGAGAGGTGCGGCACCTTGGCGCCCTCGCCCAGCTCGGAGTTCTTCACCTCGACGTAGGTGCCGACCTTCGCCTTGCGGGCCAGCTTGGCCCCCGGCCGCAGGTAGGCGTACGGGCCGGCGGTGGCCAGCTCGCCCACCTCGGCGCGGTCCGCCGTGGTGTTGCTCACACGGGCGCCGGCGCCGATCAGGGTGTCGGTCAGGGTCGAGTTCGGGCCGACCTCGCAGCCCTCGCCCAGGTGGGTGGCGCCCTGCAGCTGGGTGTTCGGCAGCACGAGGGCGTCCGGCTCGTACGTCACCTGCACGTCGATCCAGGTGGTCGCCGGGTCCACCACGGTGACGCCGGCCCGCATCGCCCGCTCCAGCAGGCGGTCGTTCAGCAGCCGGCGGGCCTGCGCGAGCTGCACCCGGTCGTTGATGCCCAGGATGTCCCGGTGGTCCTCCGCGACCACGGCGCCCACCCGGTGCCCGGCGGTGCGCAGGATCTCCAGGGTGTCGGTGAGGTACTCCTCGCCCTGCGAGTTGTCCGTGGTGAGCTCGGCCAGCGCCTCGACCAGCAGCTTGGCGTCGAAGGCGAAGACGCCCGAGTTGATCTCGGCGATCGAGCGCTGGACGGCGGTGGCGTCCCGCTCCTCGACGATCGCGGCGACGGTGCCGTCCTCGTCCCGCAGGATCCGGCCGTAGCCGAAGGGCTCGGGGACGACGGCGGTCAGCACGGTGACCCCGTTGTCCTGGGCGGCGTGGGCCTTCGCCAGGCGGCGCAGCGTGTCCCCGGTCAGCAGCGGGGAGTCCCCGGCGGTGACGATCACCGTGCCGTCCAGCACCACGCCGTCGGCGGCCAGCGCCTCCAGCGCCGTGCGCACCGCGTGCCCGGTGCCCTTCTGGTCCTCCTGCACCACCGGGCGGGCCGCCGGGTAGTGCGCCGCGAGGTGCTCCTGGACCTGGTCCCGCTGGTGTCCGACCACCACGACGAGCTGTTCCGGCGTCAGTTCGCGGGCCGCCGAGACGGCATGACCCACCAGCGACCGGCCGCAGACCTCGTGCAGCACCTTGGGCAGCTTGTTCGACTTCATCCGGGTCCCGCCACCGGCGGCGAGCACGACAACGGCGGCAAGCGAATTGGCACCCATGCGGGGAGGCTCCTCGGTCGGTTCACAGAGCGGGCAGAACGGGCCCGGACCGGACCGAGGCCGGTCGCCATTCGCACAGTCCGCCGAGCAGCACCGACAATACCGGCGGTTCGGCGGTACGCCCGAACCTGAGGCGTGCAGAGGCTCCGCCGCTAGGATTCGAACCCAGACAAAGGCCTCCAAAGGGCCCTGTGCTGCCATTACACCACGGCGGATGGTTGCTCAGACCCTACCCGAGTCGACCCTGCCATGGGTATCAACTGCCGCGATCCGCAGGCCCCGATCCGCCGGAAACGGTCGAACAAGCCGGGCCGCCGGTTCATCCATCCAGTCGGGTGAATTCACTCAAGCGCCGTGCGGCGGCGTGTTCCCTTCGCCACGGAGCGCAACCTACGATGCCGTAGGTTACGCCAACGTAGCCTCCGCTCCTCCCTCCCGCACAGAGATGCCGCAAAGGGACGCCCATGACCACCAAGGCCGGCGAGCCGAGCGCGGGGAACGCCGCGCTTCCCACCGAATCCCCCGATCCCACCGACACCGCCGCCACCCGGCTGTCCGCCACCCGCGGCGGGGAGAAGCAGGGCCTCGCCGAACGGCTCGCGCTCGGGCTGTTCATCCTCCTGCCGTTCACCGCGCTGCTGGCCGCCGTACCGGTGGCCTGGGGGTGGGGACTGGGGTGGACGGACGCGGCGATCACCGTCGCCATGTACTTCCTCACCTGCCACGGCATCACCGTCGGCTACCACCGCTACTTCACCCACAGCGCGTTCAAGGCCAACCGCCCGATGCGGCTCGCCCTCGCGATCGCCGGCAGCCTGGCGGTCGAGGGCCCGCTGGTACGCTGGGTGGCCGACCACCGCAAGCACCACCGGTTCAGCGACAAGGACGGCGACCCGCACTCGCCGTGGCGCTACGGGGAGAGCCTCCCCGCCCTGCTCAAGGGCCTGTGGTGGGCGCACATGGGCTGGATGTTCGACGAGGAGCAGACCCCGCAGCTCACGTACGCGCCGGACCTCGTCCGCGATCCGGCCATACGGCGGATCTCCCGGCTGTTCTGGCTCTGGACCATGATCTCGCTGCTGCTCCCCCCGCTGGTCGGCGGGCTGGTGACGCTGTCCTGGTCGGGCGCGCTGTCCGCCTTCTTCTGGGGATCGCTGGTCCGGGTGGCCCTGCTGCACCACGTCACCTGGTCGATCAACTCGATCTGCCACGCCGTCGGCCGCCGCCCGTTCCGCTCCCGGGACCGCTCGGGCAACGTCTGGTGGCTGGCGGTGCTCTCCTGCGGCGAGTCCTGGCACAACCTGCACCACGCGGACCCGACGGCCGCCCGGCACGGGGTGCTGCGCGGGCAGATCGACTCCTCGGCCCGGCTGATCCGCTGGTTCGAGCTGGCCGGCTGGGTCCGGGACGTCCGTTGGCCGGACGCACAACGGATCGCCGCCCGCCGCGCCGCATGAGTCGTCGCTTCCAGCATGATGTAGGGGTGAACGGGAGCAGCGCAGACAGCACAGGCGGCCACCAGAGCACGCGGACGGACGCGGCGCCCGACGCGGCGCCGACCCGTCCGCGAACCGCTGCACCGGCGGGCGGGGGCGCCTCGGGGGGTGGTGCGCCCGCCCCGGCGCCGCGCCGCCGGGGCGGGCGGGTCCGGATGACCGGCAAGCAACGGCGGGAGCAGCTGCTGGAGATCGGGCGGACGGTGTTCGCGGAGCGCGGCTACGACGGCACCTCGGTGGAGGAGATCGCCGAGCGGGCCGGGGTGTCGAAGCCGGTGGTGTACGAGCACTTCGGCGGCAAGGAGGGGCTGTACGCGGTGGTGGTGGACCGCGAGATGCAGCTGCTGCTGGACATGGTCACGGGGGCGCTGACCGGCGGGCACTCGCGGGAGCTGCTGGAGCAGGCCGCGTTCGCGCTGATGGACTACATCGACACCTCGACGGACGGCTTCCGGATCCTGGTCCGGGACTCCCCGGTGGCCCAGTCGACCGGCACCTTCGCGTCACTGATCAGCGACATCGCGACGCAGGTGGAGGACATCCTCGGCCTGGAGTTCAAGTCCCGGGGCTTCGACGCGCGACTGGCCCCGATGTACTCGCAGATGCTGGTCGGCATGGTGGCACTGACCGGGCAGTGGTGGCTGGAGGTCCGCAAGCCGGACAAGGCTCAGGTCGCGGCGCACCTGGTGAACCTGGCCTGGCACGGGCTGGAGGGCCTGGAGCGGCACCCGAGGCTGGTCGGCGGGCGCAAGGACTGACCTGCGGGCGGAAGGACCGTCGGCCCTCCCGCCCCGCATCAGGCCCGCCCGCCCCGCATCAGACCTTCCCGCCCCGCATCAGGCCCTGGTCCCGACGGCGAAGATCCGCCGGAACGGGAAGACGGTGCCGTGCGGTCCGGCCGGGTAGGCCTCGCGCAGGAGCGCCCCGTACTCGGCGAGGAAGGCGGCCTGGCGGGCGGGGTCGGTCAGCCGGGTGAGGACGGGGCGCAGGGCGGTGCCCTTGACCCAGGCGAGGACCGGGTCCGGGCCCGGGAGCAGAGTGCGGTACGTGGTCTCCCAGACGTCGGGCGTGCAGCCGGCGGCGGTGAGGGCGTCCAGGTAGCGCTCGGGCGGGTGGACGCCGGCCCTGGCGGCGTCGTCGCCGAGGAGGCCGCGCCAGCGGGGGCTGCGCCGGAGTTCGGCGAGCAGGGTGTGGCTGGGGGCGTCGAAGTTGCCGGGGACCTGGAAGGCGACGGTACCGCCGGGCCGCAGGGCCCCGGCCCAGCGCGGGACGAGGTCGAGGTGGCCGTCGATCCACTGCAGCGTGGCGTTGGAGACGATCAGGTCGGGTCCGGCCGGGGCCGGGTCGTAGTCGCGGGCGTCGGCGAGCAGGTAGTCGGCGGTGGGCTCACCGTCGGTGCGGGCGGTGGCGAGCATCGGGGCGGAGTTGTCGACGCCGGTGAGGCGGGCGTGCGGCCAGCGTGCGCGCAGCACGGCGGTGGAGTTGCCGGGGCCGCAGCCGATGTCGAGGATCACGGGATCGCCCGGATTCGGGAGGGCGGGGACGCGGGCGAGCAGGTCGCGCAGCGGACGGGTGCGTTCGTCCGCGAAGCGCAGGTACTGCGCCGGGTCCCAGACGGGACTGGTCATGGTCCACCTCACAAGTATCTCGACATCAAGATATCCCAGGTAGCCTTGCTGGCACATTTCTCGACGTCAAGAGACTTCACATCGACACATCCACCGATACACTGATCGTCATGGAGGACGAGGTCGACAGGCTGGTCGCAGCGTGGCGCCGAGAGCGCCCCGACCTCGACGTGGAGCCGCTGGAGGTACTCAGCCGGGTCAGCAGGCTCGCCCGGCACCTCGACCGCGCCCGCCGCACCGCCTTCGCCGAGCACGGGCTGGAGCCCTGGGAGTTCGACGTCCTGACCGCCCTGCGCCGGGCCGGCTCCCCCTACCAGCTCTCCCCCGGCCAGCTGCTCACCCAGACCCTGGTCACCTCCGGCACCATGACCAACCGCATCGACCGCCTCACCGGCAAGGGCCTGGTCAAGCGCCTGCCCGACCCGGACGACCGGCGCGGCGTGCTCGTCCGGCTCACCGACGACGGCCGCGACCGCGCCGACCAGGCACTCGCCGGACTGCTCGCGCACGAACGCGAACTGCTCGCCCAGCTCAGCTCCGGCCAGCGGGGCGAACTCGCCGCGCTCCTGCGGCAGCTGGTCGCCCCGTTCGACAACATCCCGGGCTGATCCGGGCCCCGGAGCTCACGTCCGGTCCACCGCGGTCACGATGGACGGCGGCGCCGGCAGGGCCGGCTCGGCCGGGCTGACCCCGGCCCGGCGGGCCACCGCGACCGCGGCCAGCGTGGAGTGCACCCCGAGCTTGCCGAGCACGTTCTGCATGTGCGTCCGGACGGTGTGCGGCGACAGGTAGAGCCGCTCCGCGACCGCCTGCCGACCCAGGCCCGCCACCATGCAGCGCAGGATCTGCTTCTCCCGCGGGGTCAGGGTGTCGACCAGCCGCTCGCTCTCGGTGCGGTCCCGCCGAGCGGTGGTCAGCTCGCGGATCACCCCGGTCAGCAGCGCGGGCGGCAGGTGCGTCTCGTCCCGCAGCACCCCCCGGACCACGGCGAGCAGCCGGGCCAGCGAACTCTCCTTGGCCACCCAGCCGGTGGCGCCCGCGTGCAGGGCCCGGGCGGCGCGGTGCGGATCGTCGGCGGCGGCCAGCACGACCGCCCGCAGCCCCGGATGGGCGCGGCGGACCCGGGCGAGCAGGGTGATGCCGTCCGGTGCCGGAGGCGCGGTTCTGAGCTGGTCGGCCCGGTACACGTCGGAGCGGGCCGGATCCGCGCCCCGCCCACCCGGGCGCAGCAGGTCCACCGAGCGCCCGCCGGACGGCACCACCGGCGGGCCGACCGGGTGGCGGGGCGGCGGCACCGCCGGGGCCAGCCGCCGCCGGGCCGCGTCGGCCGTGTCCGGGCCGGGCCGGCTCCGGGCACCCGCCGAAGCGACGCCCTCGGCCCCCAGGTCGGCGTCGATCAGGACCACGTCGAAGGCCCGCCCCTCGACGGCGGCACGCTCCAGCGCCCGCT
This sequence comes from Kitasatospora sp. NPDC058478, assembly GCF_042720345.1. Classification (NCBI taxonomy): domain Bacteria; kingdom Bacillati; phylum Actinomycetota; class Actinomycetes; order Kitasatosporales; family Streptomycetaceae; genus Kitasatospora; species Kitasatospora sp. NPDC058478. The sequence goes on from NZ_JBHXML010000106.1 coordinate 7,253, forward strand.
CGGCGGCGGCCCCGCTGCCGGCCGCCCCCACCTCCACGTCGGGCTCGGCGGCGAGCGCCGCGGCCAGGGCCTCGGCGAAGATCCGGTGGTCGTCGACCACCAGGACGCGGATCCGCCCCATCGTCACTACCCCCCTGCTCAGACCGGCCCGAGCCCGGGGGCGGGGACCGGCCCCGGCACCCGCGGTCCGGGCCCGTCACTCCGCCCGCCCACCGGTGGCCGGTGAGGCCGAAAAAGGGCGCCGGCCCCCACCGGTACCGCACTCAGCGTACGGGCCGGGAAACCCCATCGTGGCGGTTTGGTGAAGTTTCGTCAGGAGGTGCGCGAGTGGCGGGATTTCACGCCATCACCGGTCGAAGCGGGCAACGCCGAGGCGCCGCCCCCGAACCTCCGGGAGCGGCGCCTGCGGGGTCCTGCGGCCTACTGGCCGTGCTTCTCCAGGGCGAACTTCCAGGCGTCCGCGACGATGTCGTCCAGGTTCGGGCGGCGCGGCGTCCAGCCCAGCGCCTCGTGGGCGCGGGCCGCCGAGGCCACCAGCACGGCCGGGTCGCCGGCCCGGCGGCCGGCCGCCTGCACCGGGATCTCCCGGCCGGTGACACGCCGGACCGACTCGATCACCTCGCGCACCGAGAAGCCGCTGCCGTTGCCCAGGTTGCAGATCAGGTGCTCGCCCGGCTTGGCCGCGTCCAGCGCCAGCAGGTGCGCGTCGGCCAGGTCCGCGACGTGGATGTAGTCGCGGATGCAGGTGCCGTCCGGGGTCGGGTAGTCCTCGCCGTACACCGCGATGTGCGGGCGCTGACCCAGCGCCGCCTGGAACACCAGCGGGATCAGGTGCGACTCGGGGTCGTGGCGCTCCCCGTACGCGCCGTACGCACCGGCCACGTTGAAGTAGCGCAGCGAGACGGCGGCCAGCCCGTGCGCGACGGCCTCGCTGGTGATCAGGTGGTCCACGGCGAGCTTGGTGGCGCCGTAGGCGTTGGTCGGCGAGGTGCGGGCGGTCTCCGCGATCGGCACGACCTCCGGCTCACCGTAGACGGCGGCGGTGGACGAGAACACCAGCTTGCGCACACCCGCCGCGCGCATCGCCGCGACCAGCTCCAGCGACCCCGCCACGTTGTTGCGCCAGTACTTCTCCGGGTCCACGACCGACTCGCCGACCTGCGAGGAGGCGGCGAAGTGCAGCACGCCGTCGAAGGAACCGTCCAGCACCCGGCCGGCCTCCTGGACCCGACCCTCGACGAACTCGGCACCGACCGGGACGCCCTCACGGAAACCGGTGGAGAGATCGTCCAGGACGGTCACCTGGTGCCCCGCCTCCAGCAGGTGGGCGGCCACCACGCTGCCGACGTAGCCGGCGCCACCCGTGACCAGGTACTTACTCATGATGAGACCTCCAGCGGGCGACGGTCCGCCGGATCAGCGGCGGCCGTCGATGACGTGTGTACGACTGAGGCTATTCTCCCTGCCCGCCGGAGTGCCCAGGACCACGTGAACGGGCCACCCGGGAGCCGGTTTCACGAAACCCGAGCCCCCCTCAGCCGCCGGCCATCCGCTCCAGCAGCCCGGTACGGGCCGCCACCGCGGCCGCCTCCAGCCGGGTCCGCGCACCGAGCTTCATCAGCACCCGCTGGACGTGCGTCCGGGCGGTGCTCGCGGCGATCCGCATCCCGGCGGCGATCGCCGCCGTGTCCTCCCCGTCCGCGATCCGGGCCAGCACCTGCACCTCACGACGGGTCAGCAACCGCAGCAGCCGCACCGCCTCGTCGTCCGGCTCGGCGACCGGCCGCAGCAACTGGTCGAAGGCCCCGCGCAGCACGTCCACGGCCACCGCCGCCTCGCCCGCCCGAGCCCGCCCGATCGCCCGCTCGACCACCCCGATCCGCTCGTCGCTCGGCACGTACCCCGCCGCCCCGGCCGCGAACGCCCCCGCCACACCGCGCAGTTCACCCACCGGCCCGAGCACGATCACGGCCACCTCGGGGCGCTCCCGGCGGATCCGGCGCAGCCCGTCGAAAGCCGCCGGCTCACTCGGCGCGGCCACCCCCAGCAGACACACCTCCGGCCGCCGGCCGACCACCAGATCAGCCGCGACCCCGGCCGGGCAGCCGACCGCGAGCACCCGGTGGCCGCGCAACTGCAACGCCGTGGCCAGCGCCTCGGCCAACAGCCGGTGATCGTCGACCACCACGAGTCGAACGCCCATGACGCCCTCCCGGTCGGGGTTCGGCTCGCGCCCGCACCCCATGGGCGGGCGGCCGATGACGCACCATCACAGCGCATTCCGTACCCGACCCGCTAGGCCGCCGCGTTCGGCCGCCGCACTGGGCCGCCGTCTTGGACCGGACGGCCTGATCGGGGAACAGCAAAAGGCCCTCGCCATGAAGCGAGGGCCTTCGAATGGAGCCCCCATGCGGAATCGAACCGCAGACCTTCTCCTTACCATGGAGACGCTCTACCGACTGAGCTATAGGGGCTTGCCGGGCTTTCACCGGGCCGGTCGAACAAGGAAGACATTACACGGCTGGCGGCCCGGAAGGGAAATCGGCTCCGCGGCCCCGGCGCATGCCGGACCGACCCCCGGCGGGCGGGCACCCGACCCTCGGTGCGCCTTCGGCACGGGCCCGGTCAGCCTTCGGTACGCGCGCGGTCAGCCTTCGGCGTGCGTCTCGTCGAACTCCTCGCGGGCGGCCAGCATCTGCCCGGTTCGCCGCTCCGTCCACCGGCCGAGCGGCGCCAGCAGCACGGCCAGCTCCCGGCCGAGCGGCAGCAGGTCGTAGACCACCCGCGGCGGCGTCTCCGGGAACACGGTGCGGCGCACCAGTCCGCTGCGCTCCAGGCTGCGCAGCGACTGGGTGAGCATCTTGCGACTGACCCCGCCGACGCCGCGCTGCAGTTCGGAGAACCGCTGCTGCCCGCAGGCGGCGAGGCTCATCAGGATCAACATCGACCACTTGTCGGCCAGTTCGGCGAACATCGCGCGGCTGGGACAGAGCTGGGCGAAGACGTCGAGCTCCTGCTCCCGGTCCTGCCCGCCCTCCCGCTCCTGCCCCTGCCGCCCGGTGCCGCTCTCCACCCGGGCCGCTTCCTCCGTCGTCATGCCGTCCAGGGTAGCCCTGCGGTCTCCAATCCACCCTTGGTAACCAATGGAGACTTGGTCTATATTGGAGACCAGCCCGGCGGGTCGAGGTGCGACAGCACGCCCCGCCGTCGCTCCTCGGCTTGTCCCTGCCTTGCCTTGCCCCTGCCCGCACCCGTTCCCGTACAGGAGTGCCCCCGTATGACCGCCATCCGCCCGACCGTCGCCCTCGCCTACCACTCCGGCTACGGCCACACCGCCGTCATCGCCGAGGCCGTCGCCCGCGGCGCCGCCGCCGCCGGCGCCGAGGTCGTCTCGATCGCCGTCGACACCATCACCGACGAGCAGTGGGCCCAGCTCGACGCCGCCGACGCGATCGTCTTCGGCTCCCCCACCTACATGGGCACCGCCTCCGGCGCCTTCCACGTCTTCGCCGAGGCCACCAGCAAGCGCTGGTTCTCCGACGCCTGGCGGGACAAGGTCGCCGCCGGCTTCACCAACTCCGCCTCCAAGAGCGGCGACAAGGCCGGAACCCTCGGCTTCTTCCAGACCCTCGCCGCCCAGCACGCCATGAGCTGGGTCAACCTCGGCCTCAAGCCCGGCTGGAACGCCACCACCGCCACCGAGAACGACCTCAACCGCCTCGGCTTCTTCAACGGCGCCGCCGCCTCCAGCCCGTCCGACGCCGGCCCCGAGGCCGTGCACAAGGCCGACATCGCGACCGCCGAGTACCTCGGCGAGCGGGTCGCCCAGCACACCGCCGTCGTGCTGGCCGGCCGCGCCGCCCTCGCCGGCTGACCGCACCGCACGGTCGGCACCTACGCCGCCGGGTCCGCCCCCAGGAGGGGCGCCCGGCGGCGTCCGCCGTCCACCGCCCCCAACTCCGCGCCGCCGGTCTCCGGCAGCAGCCACAGGCAGCCCAGCGCCACCACGCCCAACCCCACCAGGTACCAGCCGACCGGCTCCGCCGTCCCGTACGCCTCCGTCAGCCGCGTCGCCACCAGCGGCGTCGTCGCCCCGCCCACCACGCCGCCCAGGTTGTACGTCAACGCGGCACCCGTGTACCGCACCCGGGTCGGGAACAACTCCGGCAGGAACGCCGCCACCGGCCCCATCAGGCACCCCAGCACCACCAGCGCACCCGCCAGCGCCACGAACATCAACGGCCGGCGCACCGTCTCCAACAACGGGAACAGCACCAGCGACCACCCCGCCGCCAGACCCGTCGCCCAGCACAGCGTCCGCCGCCGCCCCCACCCGTCACTGCGCGACGCGCTCACCCACACCGTCACGCCCATGCCCAGCGCGCCCACCAGCAGCATCACCAACACCAGCGAACTCGCCACCCCGAGCCCGGACGTCGCGTACGCCAACGCGTACGTCGTGGTCAGGTAGAACAGCGCGTACCCCACGGTGATCGCCCCACAGCCCAGCAGCACCGTGCGCCAGTGCCCGCGCAACACCTCCACCACCGGCGCCCGGTCCCTCGGCTCGTCCGGCCGGAACAGCGGCGTCTCCTCCAACCGCAGCCGCACGAACAGCCCCACCGCCACCAGCCCCAACGACGCCAGGAACGGCACCCGCCAGCCCCACTCCCGGAACGCCCGCCCGTCCAGGCCGAGTTGGACCGCCAGGAACACCCCGTTCGCCAACACGAACCCGCTCGTCGGCCCCAACTGCAGGAACGCCCCGTACCGCCCCCGCCGCCCGGCCGGCGCGTTCTCCGCAATCAGCAGCGCCGCCCCGCCCCACTCCCCGCCCAACCCCACGCCCTGACACACCCGCAACACCACCAGGGCCGCCGGCGCCCACCACCCCCACGACCCGAACCCCGGCAACACCCCCACCGCCGCCGTCGACAGCCCCATCAACAACAGCGACACCACCAGCGTCGCCTTCCGCCCCACCCGGTCCCCGAAATGCCCGAACACCACCGCCCCCAGCGGCCGGGCCAAGAACGCCACCGCATACACCGAGAACGCCGCCAACAGCGCTCCCACCGTGCCCAGTTCAGGAAAGAACACCGACCCGAACACCAAGGCCGCCGCCGTCCCGTACAAAAAGAAGTCGTAGAACTCGATCGCCGTACCGATCAGCGCCGCAGCCGCCGCACGCCTCAACTGCCCCGCCCGCCGGGCTTCCTCCGCATCCATACCACCACCCTGGACACCAGCCAGCCCCGCCACCAGCCCCCACCCGAGTGACCCCCGCGCACACCCCCACCCCACGCGCCCCCGGCTCAACACCGGCGGCGCACACCAGCGCAGGCGCCCAGATCACCGCACGTACGGGTTCTCCCCCGGCGGCACCACAGGCCGCCCACCCGCCTTCCGCCGCCGCAACACGACGAACACCACACCGGCGACCAGCACCAACCCACCCACCACACCGGCCACGACCGGCAACGCACCACCCGAACCAGCGGACTTCGGCGCCCTCGGCTCCACCGGCGGCGCCCCCACGACCACATCACTCGGACTCGGAGCCGCCGAACTCGGCGAGGGCGCCGAAGTGGCCGACGGGCTCGCAGGCGCGGACGGGCTGGCCGAAGGCACAGTCTCCGCCGCCGGAACCGGAGACACGTCCGCCGGGCCGGGATCACCAGGGTCCGCCAGAGCGACCCGAGGCCGCACTACGCCATAGCCGACATCGTTGTTGCGGACGGATCCATCAGTCGGCTTCCCGGCCGTATTGATCAACACCCGCAGAACCTGATTCGCCGACCAATCCCTGTGAATAGACCAGATCAATGCAGCCGACGCAGAAACCAGTGCAGTGGAATCCGAAGTGCCATGACTCTTGCAATAGCCGGTAGGGCCAGTACAGGCCTCGATCATGTCTACACCAGGAGCAGCAAGAATGACTTGTGGACCCTGCTGAGACTCTGCCGTCGCAATGACATCGCGGCCAACCGCCCCCACCCCTACGACGTTGGGCAGCGCTCCCGGATACTCGACCAGATTTCCTGACTGTGCAGAGTTGCCAACACTGGAAACAATCAGCGAACCCTTTGCCCTCGCCATCGCAATGATTGAATTCAACTTGGCCACATCGCTAGGCGATGTCCTGACCGCAGAAATTCCCTGCGAGATGTTGATGACCTTTACACCCTGCTCGACCGCATAGGTGATGGCCTGCCCAATCTGGCCAAGGAAATCGGCAGAGACAAGCGCCCCATCGGTCCCATTGGAAATCTTCAACGGAAGGATCTTTACTCCCGGCGCCAGTCCGTAAGCTCCGTTCCCGCCTTTTGCCTTTCCAGACCCCGCAATGAGGCTGGCCATCTGTGTTCCATGCCCCTCAGGATCGAACCCGACCCCACCAGGGCTGCCGCTAAAGTCCATACCCGGCAAAAACTGCCCCACGAGATCCGGATGATCCATCTTGAAACCGCCGTCGATCACTGCAACAGTAATCCCATCGCCTTTGGAGATCTTCCACATCTCCGACGCATGCATGGCGTCCAGATGCCACTGATCCGCCCGGATCGAACCATCGGCAACCGCTGGGACTTCGACTGCGCCGACCAAAGCCGCCCCGGCCAGGAGTGCCGCAGCAAGCATCTGCCAACGCACTCGCGTGTTCGTCCGCCCCATCGCAACTCCTCGTCAATCTCTCCGTCGACCGGGGAGCGTGCCCCGAACAGGTCTGCCCGGCCACCGGGAGAGCCCCGTGGCCGGGCAGTCGTTGCCGTCCTACTCAATCACGTCCGGGTTGCTGTGCGGCGTACCGCTGGTCCAGGTCTCCTCGTCCTCGTGGAGGTAGTCGGCCCGCTTGCGGCGATCGCGCTCGTTCCGCCCGGAGTGACCCGCCGTTCCAGGGGCCATCATGCCGTTCTGCCCGGAGCGGGCTTCGCCCTCAACGGCTCCCGCAGCAGCAGCCCGGTTACGCAGGCCCGTACCACCCGGCGTGAACTCCCCGCCGGCAGCCGGTCCCTTGCGGCCGCCGACCGCCCCTCCTCCGGTCGAGGTCAGGCCCCGGCCCCGTGAGCTGCCGCCCGAACCAACGGCTCCGGAACCACCGCCCATCCCCGGATGCATGCCGCCCACCCCGCCCGCGCTGCCGGCCGCTCCCGCCCGGCCCGCCTGGGCCTCGCGCGCGCCGAAGACCGTCCCGCTGGGCAGACCCGGGCTGCCACCGGACTTTCCCGGCACCGAGCCACCGCCGAACGGAGCCGTACGGGCGGGGGTCGAGCCTCCGCCCTTGCCTGAGACGGATCCGCCACCACCCTTGGCCGGGATCGAGCCGCCGCCGGCCCCGACCGGGAAACCGGTCACCGGGCCACCACCCGGACCACTCGGATATCCCGGGGTACCACCGGGGCCACCCGGGTATCCGGGAATCCCACTCGGACCGTCAGGCGGAAGGCTTCCACCACCACTGGGGCCGAGCGGGCCGGTCTGACCTGGCAGGGTCGGCACGGTCGGCAGGCTGTCAAGACCGGTACCGGGACGGTGAACAGGTTCCGACGGCACAGAGGGCGGCGTCGAGGAGCCCGGGTCCACCGGCGTCGACGGCACCTGGCCACCGCTTCGCGGCGGAATCGGGTCGCCGTGTCCCGGCTCACTCGGCGCCTGCGAGTCCGACCTGGGGTTGTGAATCGCGACCGAGCCGCCGCTGTAGCTGCCGCCGGACGGGCGGTAACTCCCACCGGCGGCACTGGTACTCGTACGAGCGTTACGAACGGTGCCTCCGTAGCTACCGTTGTATCCACCATCACCCGAGTAGTTCGACTTGCCATCGCGATTGCCCGTGTCCGGCGTACCCGGCAGAGCCACGTCCCCGAGCCCGGCCAGCTTCGTTGTCGCCGCCTCGTACGCCTGCCCCAGCTTCTCCATCTGGTGGATGGCTTCCTGGTGGGCCTTGTAGACCCGCTGGGAGGCGGCCACAGCCTCCGTTTCGGTGACCCAGGAGCAGTTCTGCTTCTTCATCATGGCGTCGACGGTGGCGGTGGTCGGCCCGGTCGGGGTGAAGTTGGCGCTCGTGAGCGCCATCTGGTTGGGCACCCCCTGGGTCGAGCGCGCCTTGACGATGTCGACATCGTCGTGTGGCACGTCCGGCACGGCCACCTTGGCGGTGCTGAGTGCCTCACCGGCCTGGTGCATGGCGTCGCCGGCGGTTGTGGAGTAGTCACCGAGCAACGCGGCGGACTGCTGCAGGTTGCCTGCCCAGGTCTTGAAGCTCTCGGCGGCCGGCCCTTCCCAGCTGACGTTGCCGATGTGCGATTTGAGTGCCGCGCCGAGTTCCTTCAGGACGCGGCCGGCCGACTTCAGCTGGGTGCCGCGACTCAGCACCGTCGTGGGGTCGGTGCTCTGGACCATCTTCTTGAGCTGGGCGTGTCCGACGCCCTCGAAGTTCGTTCCGTCTGCCACTACTTACTCCCCGTTTCCCCGTGAGCACCCTCGCCGACCACCATCAGAAGCCCTCGCCGCCGGCCCGCGCCGGCGTGGTGCCGCCCGCGTTCTTCGCGACGGCGTTCTGCGCTGCCGTCGTGTCGTCCTCGTTGGCCGAGTAGTTGCCCGCCGTCGCCGCGACCGCGGACTTCATCGCCTCGATCTGCGACACGAAGTCCTTGTGCAGCTTGACGAGCTGGGTGTGCACCTTGTCGTAGGCCGCGGTCAGGGCCGTTGCTTCGGCGAACTCCGCGCTGGCGAAGCTTCCGCCGGTCAGTTTCTGTTCCTGGAGTTTGTACGGGGCCGCCGGGGAGCCTTCCATGGCCTGGAGCAGGGCTTCGATCTTCTTGGCGAACGCGGTGAGCGTGTCGAGCTCGACCTTGACGTCCTTCTTGCCGAAGGCGGACACCAGGTCGGCGGCGCTGACGTTCGTCTGCACGGTGCTGACGAGGGGGCCGAACCCCATCATGTGGCTGAGCATAAATGGCGTGACGTCACCGGACGTGTCCGGACTGGCCCCCGTGTTCGGTGGAACCTCTCCTGCCATAGCAGTTCACCTCTCCCCCGTACGGGCGGTGGTTCGGGGTAACCCCGAGGCCGCCGCTCCGCAACATACCGTCAACTTCTCGGTCGTACAGTGCTGGTCGGTGCACCGCCCGCCCTGGGGGCGGTTTCCGCCTCCGCAATCGTAGCCACCGCCTCTGTCGGGCTGGCAGGGCCCTTGGCCCGCCTGTGCGGGATCGGTACGAACTTGACACGTGCGGCCCTCGGGGGTGCCGTGCCGGGCCCCGGTAGACTGGCGTCGCCCGGTTGGGCCGGGTACGCCCCCATCTGCCGCGCAATGTCGCACAGCAGCGTCCCCTGGCCGCAGAACGGACGTGACCTGATGCCTGCAGACGAGTCCGCCCCCTCCTGGTGGGCCCGTGCCGCCCGTCCTTCCCGGCCGCCGTTGCCGCTGGCGCTGATGGCCCGCGCGGCGGTGGGCATGGCGGTGCCGCTGGCCGCAGGGCTGCTGGCGCACCGGCTGGATCTGGGGGTGTTCGCCGGTCTGGGCGCGATGCACGCGACGATGAACGACCGCGCGGAGCCGAGTGGCCTGCGGGTGCCCCGGATCGCGTCGGCGGTGCTGGCTTCGGCGCTCGGCATGCTGATCGGCACTTCCCTCCAGCACGTGCACGTTTCGGCGGTCGCGCTCGGTGCGGCGCTCACGTTCACGGCGTTCGCGTCCGGCGCGCTGAGTGCGACGGGCCCGCGGGGTTCGGCGGCGGGGATGCTGCTGCTGGTGTCGGCGGCGTTGGGCAGCGGGATGCCGTTGCCGGATCCGTGGTGGGCGGCGGCGCCGATGATGCTGGCGGGTGCCGCGTTCGTGGTGGTGCTGGGTCTGCCGGGGGGCGCGCACCGCCGCCCCGCCTCGGATCCGCGCAACCGTGCGCTGGCGGCCGCGTACGAGGCGTTCGGCCGGACGCTGGCCGATCTGGGCACGCCGCAGGGCGCGGCTTCGCGCCAGGTGTTGACGGCCCGGTTGAACCAGTTGCAGGACCTCCTCCCGCGACCGCACCGCCCGGGGTCGGAGTCCGCCCGTACGGTTCGGCTGCGCCGGATGTACGAGGCGGCGTTGGCCGCCACCGAGGCGGCGACGGGCCTGTTGTGGGCGTGGCGGCCGGTGCCGCCCGAGGTCGCGGAGGTGCCGCTCCGCTTGGCGGACGCGGTCCGGCGGGGCGGCGGCGAGGTCACCGTTCCGCAGTGGCAGCCGGACACGCCGTCCCGGCAGGCCCTGGACGTGGCGCTGCGCGCGGCGGCCGACACCGTGGCCGGCCGGGAGGCGGAGGTCGCCACCGCCCCGGCGCCGCCGCCCGATCCGTGGCGGCTGCGGGTGCGGCTGCTGTCGCGCGGCTCGGTCCGGTACGGGCTGCGGGTGGCGTTGTGCATCGCGGTCGGTTCGGCGGTGACGGCCAGCTACCCGCTCAGCAAGAGCTACTGGGTGCCGATGACGATCGCCTTCGTGTTGAAGCCGGATCTCGGTTCGGTGTTCCTGCGGGCGGTGAGCCGCTCGATCGGCACGGTGCTCGGGGTGGCGGTCACGGCGGCCGTGGTGTCGCTCACGACCGACGCGTGGGTACTGACGGCGATCGCCGCGTTCTGCGTGGCCCTGTTGCCGTACGTGACGGCGGCGCACTACGGGCTGAACACGGTGGCGATGACGCCGATGGCGTTGATCCTGCTCCAGTTGGGCGGGCAGAGCAGCGCGGCCGAGTTCTGGCCGCGGGTGCTGGACACGGTGCTCGCGAGCGCGATCGTGCTGCTCTTCGGCTATCTGCTGTGGCCGGAGCGTCCGCGGCACCGGATCGAGCCCCGGCTGGTGGACGCGGCCACCGCGCTGCGGGCCTATCTGGACGCGGTCACCGGGGACGCGGGCCGGGCCGAGGTGTGGCTGCGCCGCACGGCGTACCGGGCGTTGGAGGACGCCCGCCAGGAGGTGCGGCAGGGGCTGGCCGAGCCGCCGCCGACGGGGCGGCTGGCGGAGCAGTGGCTGCCGGCGACGGCGGCGTTGGAGCGGCTGGGCGGCGCGGTGGCGGCGTTCGCGGCGCAGCTGCGGTACGGCGGCCGGGTGCCGGATCCGGCGGAGGTGGGGCGGGTGCGCCGGGCGCTGGACGAGCTGACGGCCGCGGCCCGCGAGCACCGCCCGCCGACCGGGGCGGCGGCCCGCCCGACGGCGCCGCACGACCCGGCGCGCAGTGCGCTGGGCCGTGCGGCGGACGAGTTGGAGGCCCTGCTGGCCCGGTAGGGCCCGGGTGATGCCCCGGATGGGCCCCCGGCCCCCCGGGACTCAGACCTGCTCGGCCAGCTCCAGCCAGCTCAGCTCCAGCTCCTCCTTCTCCTCCCGGACGGCGCGCAGCTGCGCGTCCAGCTCCGCGACCTTGGAGAAGTCGGCGGCGTGCTCGGCGAGTTGGGCGTGCAGCTTGGACTCCTTCTGGTCCAGCTTGGCGATCTGCCGCTCCATCTTCTGCATCTCCTTCTTCGCCGCCCGCAGGTCGCCGCCCGACAGGGCCGACGCGGCGGTCCCGGCGTCCGGGCCGCCCGATGCCGCGGCCGAAGCAGCCGCGGCGGTCGAAGCACCCGAGGCGGCCGAAGCGGCGGCGGCGATCGAGGCGGCCATCCGCGCCCGCCGCTCCAGGTACTCGTCGACGCCGCCCGGCAGCATCCGCATCTTCTGGTCGCCGAGCAGCGCGTGGACGACGTCGGTGGTCCGCTCGATGAAGAACCGGTCGTGGCTGATGACGATCATCGAGCCGGGCCAGCCGTCGAGCAGGTCCTCCAGCTGGTTGAGGGTCTCGATGTCGAGGTCGTTGGTGGGCTCGTCGAGGAACAGCACGTTGGGCTCGTCCATCAGCAGGCGCAGCAGCTGGAGCCGCCGCCGCTCGCCGCCGGACAGGTCGCCGACGGGCGTCCACTGCTTGTCCTTGCCGAAGCCGAACTGCTCGCACAGCTGGCCGGCGCTCATCTCCCGGCCCTTGCCGAGGTCGACGCGCGAGCGGACCTGCTCGACGGCCTGGAGCACCCGGATGGCCGGGTCCAGTTCGACGACCTCCTGCGACAGGTAGGCGAGCCGCACCGTCTTGCCGACCTTGATCAGACCCGACGCGGGCTGCACGTCGCCCTCGGAGGCGTACGCGTCGCGCAGGGCGCGCAGCAGCGAGGTCTTGCCGGCGCCGTTGACGCCGAGCAGGCCGATCCGCTCGCCGGGGCCGAGCTGCCAGGTGAGGTTCTCCAGCAGCAGCTTGGGGCCGGCCTTGACGGTGACGCCTTCCAGGTCGAAGACGGTCCTGCCCAGTCGCGCGTTGGCGAACTTCATCAGCTCGGACCGGTCCCGGGGCTCCGGCACGTCGGCGATCAGGGCGTTGGCGGCCTCGATCCGGTAGCGCGGCTTGGAGGTGCGGGCGGGGGCGCCGCGGCGCAGCCAGGCGAGTTCCTTGCGGGCGAGGTTCTGGCGCTTCTGCTCCTCGACGGCCTCGATCCGGGAGCGCTCGGCGCGGGCGAAGACGTAGTCGGAGTAGCCGCCCTCGTACTCGTGCACGGCGCCGCCCTGGACGTCCCACATCCGGGTGCTGACCTGGTCGAGGAACCAGCGGTCGTGGGTGACGCAGACCAGCGCGGAGCGGCGCTTCTGCAGGTGCTGGGCGAGCCAGTTGATGCCCTCGACGTCGAGGTGGTTGGTGGGCTCGTCGAGGACGATCAGGTCGGGCGAGCCGAGGAGCAGCTTGGCGAGGGCGATCCGGCGGCGCTCGCCGCCGGAGAGCGGGCCGATGACGGTGTCGAGGCCGTCGGCGAAGCCGGGCAGGTCGAGGCCGCCGAAGAGGCCTTCGACGATGTCGCGGATGCGGGCGTCGCCGAGCCACTCGTGGTCGGCCCGGTCGGCGATCACCTCGTGCCGGATGGTGGCCGTCGGGTCGAGCGAGTCGTGCTGGGTGAGGACGGCCAGCTGAAGGCCGCCGTTCCAGGTGATCCGGCCGCTGTCGACCTCCTCCAGCTTGGCGAGCATCCGGATCAGGGTGGTCTTGCCGTCGCCGTTGCGTCCGACGACGCCGATCCGGTCGCCTTCGCTGACGCCGAGGCTGACTCCGTCCAGGAGGGCGCGGGTGCCGTAGACCTTCGTGACGGACTCGATGGTGGCGAGGTTGACGGCCACGTCTGCTGCGCTCCTGGGATTGGCGGTCTCGGGGCGGCCCGCCGGTCGCGGCCGGGCACCCCTGTCGGGGACGCCCCGATCTCCCCAGCCTAATGGGCCCGCCGAAGCGCCCTCACCGCCCGCAGTGGCGGGGGCCCGAACCGGCGGGCCCCGTACCGGCGAAGCCCTTAGAAACGTTGGCGGGGTCCCTACGGCACGAGCGCCGCCCCCGGCACCGGCCCGTACGTGGCGTGCGCGGTCCGGCAGGTGCCGGAGGCCCGGAGCGCCTCGGCGACGGCGGCGGCCGCGTCGGCGTCCTTGACGAGGAACGCGCAGGTCGGCCCCGAGCCGGAGACGAGGGCGCCGAGCGCGCCGGCCTCGGTGCCGGCCCGCAGGGTGGCGGCGAGCGCGGGGCGCAGCGAGAGGGCGGCGGGCTGGAGGTCGTTGGCGAGGGCGGCGGCCAGGGCGACGGCATCGCCCTGGGCGAGGGCGGCGAGCAGCGCGGGGTCGGCGTCGGGGGTGCGGACATCGGTGTCGCTGGAGCCGGTGCCGGCCTCCTCGCGCAGGCGGTCGCACTCGCGGAAGACGGCGGGGGTGGAGAGGCCGCCGTCGGCGACCGCGAACACCCAGTGGAAGGTTCCGTCGACGGTGAGCGGCTGCAGGATCTCGCCCCGGCCGAGGCCCAGCGCGACGCCGCCGAGCAGGGCGAACGGCACGTCGGAGCCGAGTTCGGCGGCCAGCTCCAGGAGGGTGTCGAGGGGGGTGTCGAGCTGCCAGAGCGCGTCGCAGGCGACCAGCGCGGCGGCCCCGTCGGCGCTGCCGCCGGCCATGCCGCCGGCGACCGGGATGGCCTTGGCGATGTGCAGGTGCACGCCGGGTTCGGCGATGCCGTGGTGGGCGGCGAGCAGGCGGGCGGCGCGGGCGGCGAGGTTGCTGTCGTCGAGCGGTACGACGTGGGCGTCCGGCCCGGTGCAGGAGAGCGTGACGCCCTCCCCTGCCGTGGCGGTGACCTCGTCGCCGAGGGCGACGGCGAAGAACACGTTGGCCAGGTCGTGGAACCCGTCGGCACGCAGTCCGCCCACCCCGAGCTGGGCGTTGACCTTCGCCGGAACCCGCACGGTGATCACTGGGAGTCCGCCTCCGGCTCGTGCTCGGCGATCTCGGGCTCGTGCTCGGCGATCTCGGGCTTGTGCTCGGCGATCTCGGGCTTGTGCTCGGCAATCTGCGGCTTGTGCTCGGCGATCGCGGCGAACTGCTCCACCGTGAGCATCTCGCCGCGCAGCTTGTGGTCGATCCCGGCGGCCGCGAGCGCCTGCTCGGCCCCGGCGGCGGAGCCGGCCCAGCCGGCCAGCGCGGCGCGCAGGGTCTTGCGCCGCTGGGCGAACGCGGCGTCGACGACGGCGAACACCTCCCTGCGGCTGGCGGTGGTCTTCGGCGGCTCGCGGCGGATCAGCGAGACCAGCCCGGAGTCGACGTTGGGGGCGGGCCAGAACACGTTCCGGCCGATGGCGCCGGACCGCTTCACGTCGGCGTACCAGTTGGCCTTGACGGACGGGACGCCGTACACCTTGTTGCCGGGCTTGGCGGCGAGCCGGTCGGCGACCTCGGCCTGCACCATCACCAGGGTGCGCTCGATGCTGGGGAAGGTCGCCAGCATGTGCAGCAGGACGGGCACGGCCACGTTGTACGGCAGGTTGGCGACCAGCGCGGTCGGCGCCGGCCCGGGCAGCTCGGTGACCTCCATGGCGTCGCTGAACACCAGGTCGAAGCTGTCGACCTTGCCGGGCATCCGGGCCGCGACGGTCGCCGGCAGGTGCTGTGCCAGCACCGGGTCGATCTCCACCGCCGTGACGTGCGCGGCCACCTCCAGCAGCGCCAGCGTCAGCGACCCGAGTCCGGGCCCGACCTCGACCACCGCGTCCTCGGCCGTCACCCCGCCTGCCCGGACGATCCGCCGCACGGTGTTGCCGTCGATGACGAAGTTCTGCCCGCGCTGCTTGGTCGGCTTCACGCCGAACGCGGCCGCCAGCTCCCGAATGTCGGCGGCGCCCAGCAGGTGGCTGTCAGGGGTGGGGTCGGTGGTGCTCACGCGCCAAGGATACGGGCGCGCGGGGCCCTCAGAGTTCGACGACCTCGGCGAGGTCGATCTCGACGGGGTACGGCACCGAGGTGCGGAGCAGGCCTTCGTGCTGGGCGACGGGCAGGTAGACGCCCTTCTCGTCGTCCCGGTGGAACTCGTGCACGATCGGCAGGTTGTCGAGGCCGCGCTCGACCCGCCAGTAGTACGGGATCTTCTTCTCGGCGTACTGGCCGGGCTTGCGGAAACGGTCGTCCGCGCGGGAGCCGTTGGAGACCACCTCGACCGTCAGCACCACGGACTCGACCGGCTGGCAGTCCAACGCGAAGGGGTCGATGCCGGTCTTATCGAAAACCACCACGTCCGGCTTGGTCGTGTTGGCCTCGTCGACCAGCACGCACCGCTCCGGCAGGACCGCGTACGGCACGACACACGCACTGTGCAGCGCTCGCTCCAGTCCCGAACGCACGAGGTCATGCCAGAAGTTCGTCTGCCCCCGGACCACGATGACTCCGTCCACCAGATCCCATTCGAACGGCAGGTCGAATTTCTGAGCCTGCTCGTACGTCCAGCCCTGGGACGGCGGATGTGTCCAGTCGATGCGGTCCTCGACGGGTTCGTCGATCGGCTCGGCGGTCATCGCCACCTCCCTCACTGCACTCATGCTAGCCAGCATCGCAGCGTCGCAGGAGTGCCGAATCGTTCCGCCGGAATCCGACTTTCGTTCGACCGGCTCAGTACCCGAAGGCCCGGGCCGTGTTCTCCGCGATCGCCGTGGACAGCTCGTCCTCGTGCAGCCCCAGCGTGTCGGCCATCGAGCGGACGGTGACCGGGATGAGGTACGGGGCGTTGGGCCGGCCGCGGTAGGGGTGGGGGGTGAGGAAGGGTGCGTCGGTCTCGACCAGGACGCGGTCGAGGGGGGTGGCGGCGAGGGCGTCGCGCAGCGGCTGGTTGGCCTTGAAGGTGACCGGGCCGGCGAAGGACAGGTACCAGCCGTGTTCGGCACAGACCTTGGCCATCTCGGCGTCGCCGGAGTAGCAGTGGAAGACCGTCCGCTCGGGGGCGCCTTCCGCCAGCAGGACGGCGATGACGTCCTCGTGGGCGTCGCGGTCGTGGATGACCAGGGCCTTGTCGTGCCGTTTGGCCATCTCGATGTGGCGGCGGAACGACTCCTTCTGGATCTCGACGCCCTCGGGGCCGGTGCGGAAGTAGTCGAGGCCGGTCTCGCCGACGGCGCGGACCTGCGGGAGGGCGGCGAGCCGGTCGATCTCGGCGAGGGCCTCCTCCAGCGCGGCCTCGCCGCCCGCCTTCCGCTGCTGGCCGGACCAGCCGTCCGCGTCGCCGAGGAAGATCCGCGGCGCCTCGTTGGGGTGCAGGGCGACGGCCGCGTGCACCTGCTCGTACTGGGCCGCCAGTTCGGCGGCCCAGCGCGAGCCGGGCACGTCGCAGCCCACCTGGACGACCGTGGTGACCCCGACCGAGGCGGCCCGGGCCAGTCCCTCGGCCGGGGTGCCGGCCTGCATGTCGAGGTGGGTGTGCGAGTCGGCCACCGCCACGGCCAGGGGTTGCGGCAGTGGCGGCGGGGTCGACCGGGCGTCGTCCTTGGCAGACATCAGGAGGCGGGCTTCTCTTCGAGGCGCGGGAACAGGATCTCGCCCTTGGTGACGGTGCTGCCGGCGGGCAGCCGGCCCCAGTCGGCGGTGGTGGCGATGGTCTGGGCGGCGAGCGCGCCGAGGCCGGCCTCGGCGCCGAGCGAGGTCCACAGCTTCTCGGCGGTGGACGGCATCACCGGGTTGAGCATGACGGCGGTGCCGCGCAGCGCCTCGGCGGCGGTGTAGAGGATGGTGGCGAGGCGGGCGCGGCCCTGCTCCGAGTCGTCCTTGGCCACCTTCCACGGCTCCTGCTCGGTGAGGTAGCCGTTGACCTGCTTGACGAACTCGAAGATCGCCGCGAGGCCGCCGGCGAAGTCCAGCTCCTCGCCGATCTTCCGGTCGGCGGTGGCGAGGGCCGTGGCGAGGCCGTCCGCGATGGCCTGCTCGGCGTCACCGGGGGCGGCGGCGGCCGGCAGCGCGCCGTCGAAGTACTTGCCGACCATGGCGGCGACCCGGGAGGCCAGGTTGCCGAAGTCGTTGGCGAGTTCGGAGGTGTACCGGGCGGTGAAGTCCTCCCAGGAGAACGAGCCGTCGGTGCCGAAGGGGATCGCCCGCAGGAAGTAGTAGCGGTAGGCGTCCACGCCGAAGTGCGAGGTGAGGTCGGTGGGCGAGATGCCGGTCAGGTTGGACTTGGACATCTTCTCGCCGCCGACCATCAGCCAGCCGTTGGCGACGACCCGCTTGGGCAGCGGCAGGCCCGCGGCCATCAGCATGGCGGGCCAGATCACCGCGTGGAAGCGCAGGATGTCCTTGCCCACCAGGTGGACGGAGGCCGGCCACAGTTCGGCGAAGCGCTCCGGGTCGCTGCCGTAGCCGGCCGCGGTGATGTAGTTCTGCAGCGCGTCCACCCACACGTACAGGACGTGCTTCTCGTCCCAGGGCAGCGGGACACCCCAGTTGAAGGTGGAGCGGGAGATCGAGAGGTCCTTCAGGTCCTGCTCGACGAAGCGCAGCACCTCGTTGCGGGCCGAGGCCGGCTGGATGAAGTCCGGGTTGGCGGCGTAGAACTCCAGCAGCTTCGGGCCGTAGGCGGAGAGGCGGAAGAAGTAGTTCTCCTCCTCCAGCCATTCGACCGGCCGCTTGTGCACGGCGCAGAGCTTCTCGTCCTCGGTGGCGCCGTCGAGCAGTTCGGCCGGGAGCTTGAACTCCTCGCAGCCGACGCAGTACGGGCCGGAGTAGCCGCCCTTGTAGATCTCGTCCTTGTCGTACAGGTCCTGGACGAACTCCTGCACGCGGTCGGTGTGGCGCTGCTGGGTGGTGCGGATGAAGTCGTCGTTGGCGATCTCCAGGTGCTCCCAGAGCGGCTTCCAGGCCTCTTCGACCAGCTTGTCGCACCACTCCTGCGGGCTGACGCCGTTGGCCTCGGCGGTCCGCATGATCTTCTGACCGTGCTCGTCGGTGCCGGTCAGGTACCACACCTTCTCACCGCGCTGGCGGTGCCAGCGGGTGAGGACGTCGCCCGCCACGGTGGTGTACGCGTGGCCCAGGTGCGGGCGATCGTTGACGTAGTAGATCGGGGTGGAAACGTAGTACGCCGGGGCGGTCGCCCCGGTGGTGCTGTGGTCTGCAGTGGCCGCCATGGTCGGAAAGCTTAGTCGGGCCCACCCGCAGCCCTCGACCGGATAACCGCATGACCGGCGACGGCGGGGGCCGCCCCCCCCGCGGCGGGCCGCGGGCGGCCCCCCGTGGGCCCCCCCCTGCGCGCCCCGGGGGGGGGGTCATCCCCGCAGCCGCGACCA